>CAIXAY010000388.1 GCA_903917505.1 uncultured beta proteobacterium
ACTCCATGCGATCGAGGATGTCGCGCTGCAGATCGACGCTGGGCGCGATCTCCCGCACCGTCAGTCCATCGGCGAGCAGGTCGAAGACGCAGCGCTCGGTCACATACGTAACTTTCTGTCCGCGTTGCAAAGCCATCCTGCCGCTGAACGTGACCTGTTCGACGGCGTCGACCAGTTTCCTGGTCTTGCCTTCCTGGACGATCTTCAGCCTGCCGTCACCGACTTCAAGTTTTGCGCCGGCCGTGAAGAAACCGGAAAAGATGAGGTGCTTGGCGTGCGCGGTGATATCGACGAAGCCGCCGCAGCCAGCCGTCAGATAGGGCTTGGCGCCGAGCTTGGAGACATTGATGCTGCCGTCTCTATCGATCTGCATGAACGAGAGCATGGCCGAATCGAAACCGCCGCCCTGAAAATAGGTGAACTGGTTCGGCGAAGGGACGATGGCTTCGGCGTTCGCCGCGCAGCCGAAAGCGAATCCGAGCAACGGGATGCCGCCGACCGCGCCCTGTTCGATGACCCAGGTCACTTGCCCATGCAAGCCCTCCTCGAGCAGGATGCGCGGGACGTTGGCCGAGATTCCGAAGCCGAGATTGACTGCCGAACCGTTGGTCAATTCCTGCGCTGCCCGCCGCGCGATCACTTTTTCCGGGCCCCATTCCTGCAGTTCGAAACTGCTGTCGGGCCGGGAAATTTCGCCGCTGATCGCCGGATCGTAAGGGATGCGCGTCGCCTGCATCTGCTCCGGATCGACGACGATGAAATCGACCAGCGTGCCCGGGATGTGCACCTGCTGCGGCTTGATCGATCCCCGCCTGACGACACGTTTCACCTGCGCGATGACCACGCCGCCGTTGTTGCGCGTGGCCAGCGCCAGGTCCATGCCGCCGAGGAAAGCGCCTTCGTGTTCGAACGAGAGGTTGCCGCGCTCATCGGCCGTCGTGGCGCGCAGGAAAGCGACGCGCGGCACGATGGCCGGGAAGAAGAGCCATTCATCGCCGGCGAAATTCACCTTCTTGACGAAGGGTTCGGCCGCTGCGCGCGCGTTCATCGCGCCGCCTTCTCGCGCCGGATCGACAAAGGTATCCATGCCGACCTTGGTCAGCACGCCCGGGCGTTTCGCCGCGGCGTCGCGGTGCATGTCGAAGAGGATGCCGCTCGGGAAATTGTAGGCGGCAATCCGGTTGTCGACGACCTGCCGCCAGATCTCCGGCATCGGCAATGACGACGGGCCGCTCGGATAGGAACCGGCGAAAACGCGCTTGAGCATTCCGTCCTGTGCCAGATGGTCGATGCCGCGGATCCCGTACATGTCGCCGGCGGCGATGGCCATGATCGCGGTCAGGTTGCGCGGATGTTTTTCCGTCGCGAAGCGCTGGCCCAAAGCGGCCAGCAGTTTTTCCGGGCAATTGAGGCCGCTTGACGAACTGATCGTCAGCACGTCGTCGTCGCGCACCATTTGCGCCGCCTGGTCGGCGGAAATCACTTTATTCATGCTCTACCCAAAATAATGTTGATCTTTTCGCGCTCGAGCCGGAAGCCGGTTCAGCGCCATGGATGGCAAACCGCGACGGAATATTGAACCGGTTCAAAAACATTGTCAATGGTTCGCCAATTCCTTTGATCAGGCCACCGCCGACTGTGCGAGCCAAGGCGCTGCAGGCAGTAAGAGACTCGGGCATCAGGATCATCGCCGAAAGTGCCCAATGCATAGTCCGCCGGCGGGAGGAACTGAGATGCCGATTTATTGCCTACAGACATGAGAGTCGGCCACAGAAGCCGGCGGAGTACTACAGCATACGAGGAGACCGTGTCATGTTTGCAATCTACGGGATTAGCGGACCAATTTTCCAGGGCTCGCTGGAAAACCTCGAGCAGGTGCCGCCGGTACTGCGCGGCGGCCCGATCATGGCGCGCCGTGTCGGCGATCAGGTGAACAGCGCCGCGCCGCCGGAAGAAGGCGCCTTCGCCGCCGCACTCAGCGGGACGCGCGAGCAGGCGGTCGACGCCTATCAGGCGATGTTGCCGCAGAACCTTGAACGCGGCCCGCTGTATCAGGCCAACCAGCTCATGCAGCGCCATATCATCAGCGTGAGCACCGAAGACGATGTGGCGCGCGCCTGGCACATCCTCGTCGAAAACCAGATCCATCAGGCGCCGGTTCTCGACGCCACCCTGCACCTCGTGGGCATCATCGGCGAACGCAATCTGCTGACGGCGCTGAACGTCAATATCGACGACGGCCAGGTGCGCAAAGTGCTGACCCAGCGCGTCGGCGACGTCATGACCACGCCGGTGGTCGCCGCGACGCCGATCACCGACATCCGGCGTATCGCGCACGTGATGCTCGACCGCGACGTGGACGGCCTGCCCATCGTCAACGACGGCGGCACGCTGGTCGGCTTTCTTTCGCGCGGCGACATCCTGCGCGCCGTGGTCAACGATCCGCCGCTGAGCATCTGGCGTTAGCAGCGCGCCCTATGAAAGGGCCGCGTTTCGGATTATGGTTAGGCCCGCAGCGCAGCGACACCCGCCGCGCAAAATCTTGAGGAGAGCTATGGCCCACATCGTGATCTATCACAACGCCCGTTGCTCGAAGAGCCGTTCGGTCTGCGAACTCGTTGCCGCCCAGGGCGTCAAGGCCGAAGTGATCGAATACCTGCAGACGCCGCCGGACCGGGAGGAACTGCGCGGCCTGCTCAAGAAACTCGGCATGAAGCCGGGCGAACTGGTCCGCCGCGGCGAGGAAATTTTCAAGCAGCAATACGCGGGCAGGACGCTGAGTGATGACGAATGGCTGGCCGCGCTCGTCGCCCATCCGATCCTGATCGAGCGGCCCATCGTCGTGAGCGGCGCCAGGGCGGTCATCGGCCGGCCGCCCGAGAAAGTCCTCGAACTGCTCGCCGACCCGGCCTGAAACCCGATGGAATCGATGCGCCGCGGCCTGATGCGGTTCGCCGTGCTGCTCGGTGCCCTGGCCTGCTGCAGCCTGCTCAATGCGCAGGAAGCCGCGCCGTCGGTCGCGGCCGGCCAGGTTGAACAGGTCGCCACGCGCGACGGCGTCAGCGTGCCGATCTACACCTACTGGCGTGCCGAGGCAGTGGCGACGGTGGTTCTCTTCTCGGGCGGCGCCGGCGGTTATGGCCAGATCGGCGCCGACGGCTGGCCGGCGGGCGGCAATTTCCTGATCCGCACCGGCAAGCACTGGGCCGGCTATCCATTCAACATCGTCATGGTCGGGCGACCGTCGGACGGCATCGACCTGTCGCTCGGCTATGTGCGCATCGGCAAACTGCACGCCGCCGACAACCAGGCGATTTTCAAGGCCATCAAGCGCAGAAGCCCGCTGCCGATCTGGGTCGTCGGCACCAGCATGGGGACGATCTCGGCAGCGGCCGCGGCGATTGCCGACCGCGAAGATCTGCTCGCCGGCCTGGTGCTCACCTCATCGATCACCGCCTACAAGGTTCCCGGCGCGGTGCCCAAACAGGATCTTGAAAAGATCCGCGTGCCGACGCTGGTTTTCCATCACGACAGCGATGCCTGCTGGGCGTGCCAGCCGTTTGAGGCAAGGCGGCTGGCCGGCGAATTGATGAACGCGCCGATCAGGAAAACCATCATGGTCAGCGGCGGTTCAGGCGCCAGCGGCGATCCCTGCGAGCCGATGCACCACCACGGCTTCGTCGGCATGCAGGACGAGGCGGTAGACCGCATCGCGGAATGGATACTCGCGCCCAAGGAATAGACCTTCAGTCGACGATGAACAGCTTGGCGCCGATGCCGGTGTAAGAGCGATGCGCTTCGGCGTGGTCGGCGACCTGGTAGCTCATCCCCGGCTTCAGCGTGAACTTGCGGCCATCCTTGAGTTCGGTGTTCAGTTCGCCCTCGACGCACAGCAGGACATGGCCTTTGACGCACCAGTGATCGGCGAGATAGCCGGCGGTATATTCGACCATGCGCACGCGGATGTCGCCAAAATTCTGCGTGCGCCAATACGCCGATCCGCTTTCCCCTTTATGCTCGATTGGTGGAACTTGCGCCCAGTCGGTCGTGCCGAACGGGATTCCCGACATTTGCATAGAATATCCTTCACTTGTGGCGCACAGGCGACGGCAACGCGCGCCGGGTGTTAATCTTAGCACCCGAGCGGACCCAAATCAGGCCAGTACGCATGCAACTTGATGATCAGAATGAAAGCGACAACGTAGAAGACCGGCGCGGTGGCGGTGGGGGCTTCAGCGGCATCGGCCGCGGCGGCCTGGGGATAGGCGGCGTGATCATCGCGCTTGCGGCGAGCTATATTTTCGGCATCGACCCGTCGGTGCTGCTCGGCCTCGTCTCGAATTTCGAAAGCCCGGCGCCGGCGCAGGTCGCCGCGCACAAGCCGCCGGCCGACGACCAAATGGCGCGCTTTGTTGCCAAGATCCTCGGCAGCACCGAAACCACCTGGGAACAGATTTTTCGCGAAGGCGGCGCGCAATACCAGGCGCCAAAGCTGGTTCTCTTCTCCGGCGCGACGCCGACCGCATGCGGCACCGGGCGCGCGGCAATGGGGCCGTTCTACTGCCCGTCGGACCGGAAGGTTTATATCGACCTGGCGTTCTATCGCGACCTCAAGGAGCGCTTTCACGCGCCCGGCGAGTTCGCCCAGGCCTACGTGATCGCCCACGAAGTCGGCCACCATGTGCAGTATCTGCTCGGCATATCGGAGAAAATGCGCAAGGCCCAGCAAGGCGCCAGTACGGCGAGAATCAATGCGCTCTCGGTGCGCCTCGAATTGCAGGCCGATTGCTTCGCGGGGGTCTGGGGAAATCGCGCCGACGCGGCCAAGCACATCATCGAGCCCGGCGAGATCGCGCAGGCGCTGAACGCCGCTTCGGCGATCGGCGACGACCGCCTGCAGCAGCAGACGCAGGGCCGCATCGTTCCCGAATCCTTCACCCATGGCAGCTCCGAACAGCGCGTGCGCTGGTTCAAGCGCGGCATGGACTCGGGCGACCTGCGCCAGTGCGACACCTTCAAGGCGGCGACGCTGTAAGCCACGTGATCGCGCGCATCTTCCTGCGGCAGGTCGCCGCCCTCGGACTGATCGCCTTGCTCGCTCCCGCGCTTGCGCGCGCCCTGCCGACGGCGTCCAGCGTGCCCGGCGGCGTCGCACTGATCCACCTCGGGCCCATCGCCAGGGCCAGCGCCGCGCCACGCGCCTGGTTCGGCGAACGGCCGGTTCTGGTCGCCGCTGAAGAGGGTCACTGGGTCGCCATCATCGGCCTCGCGCTTGACCTGCCGCCGGGCGGCCACGACTTGCGAGTCGATGACGGCAGTACCCAGACGCAAAAGCATTTCGCGGTCGGCGCCAAGAATTATCCGGCGCAGCGCATCACGCTCAAGGACAGCAGCAAGGTGATTCTCGCGCCGGCTGACGAAGCACGCGCCGAAAAGGAAATCGCCGCGATAAGCGCACTGAAGCTGCACTGGCGTGCAGCGGACGACACCGACAGCGATTTTCTGGCACCCGCCGACGGACGTTTGGCCAGCCGCTTCGGCCTGCGCCGTTTCTTCAACGGCGAAGCGCGCTCACCGCATGCCGGCCTGGATATCGCCGTGCCGCGTGGAACGCCGGTCACGGCCGCCGCGCACGGGCAGGTGCTGGCCGTAGGCGATTACTTCTTCAATGGCAAGACGGTATTTGTCGACCACGGCAACGGCTTGCTCAGCATGTATTGCCACCTTGACCGGATCGACGTGCAGGCGGGCGATTCCGTCGGCAAAGGCCAGCGCATCGGCCGCTCCGGAATGACCGGCCGGGCCAGCGGCCCGCACCTGCACTGGAGCGTCATCCTGAACGGCGCGATGGTCGACCCGGAGCTGTTCGTGAAATCCAAACGACAGAATTAACCACAACGGGCACAACGAGCACAACGAAGGCATGTGGGAACTGCGGTGAAGAGCACGGTGCGAGCTACTCGAACATTCGAATGATTTTGGTCTTCGTCGTGCTCGTTGTGCTCGTTGTGGTTGGCTTTCGCCTTAGAACTTTTCGTCATCGCGCAAGAAACGCCATTGCCCGAGCGGCAGATCGCCGAGCTTGACCTGGCCGATGCGCACGCGCTTGAGGCCGACGGCGCGCAGGCCGACGAGTTCGCACATGCGGCGAATCTGGCGCTTGCGACCTTCGATCAGCACAAAGCGCAACTGATCGTCGTTGAGCCACTCGACTTGCGCCGGCTTGAGTTTTTTGTCGTCGAGGCTGAGGCCATGGTTGAGCAGCGCCAGGCCATTCGCCGACAGCCGGCCTTCGACGCGGACCAGGTATTCCTTTTCAATCGTCGAGTGCTCGCCGATCAACTGGCGTGCGACACGGCCGTCCTGCGTCAGCACCAGCAAGCCGGTCGAATCGATGTCGAGACGGCCGGCGGGCGCCAGGCCCCGCAGGCACGACGCCTGGAAGACGGGCGTGTCGGGCGTGCGGTACTGATTCTCGGGCAGGACCAGCGTGACAGCCGGCGTGAAACCCGGTTCGGGCTGCCCCGAAACAAAGCCCACCGGCTTGTGCAGCAAGATCGTCATCTGCCGCTCTTGCGCCGCACGCGCCGCCTTGTCGAGCTTGATCGACGCGGTGGCCGGCGCGCGCGTGCCGAGTTCGGTAACGCGCTGACCGTCGACAAAAACCCAGCCGCGCTCGATATAGACATCGGCATCGCGCCGCGAACAGAGGCCGCGCTCGGCCATCAGCTTCGAGATGCGCACGCCGCTTTGCGCCGCTTGTTCCGAATTGGTTTTCAATGCCGGCGCCAATGCCGCGCGGACAGGCACCGCGCTTCTTGCAACCAGCGGCGCGCGCGACGGCGTGCCGCGCGGCTTTTGCTGGCGCGGCGCTGCTGCCTTTGGCGCTGCGCCAGCCGCCGCTGGAGCCGCCGGACTGCGAGCGCCGCGGGGCGCGCCACCGCGCAGCGGGCGCCGCGCCGGATCGGGCAGCGCCGTGTCGGGGCTGCCCTTGGCCGGCAAACGCAGCGTCTTGCGGTGCGACTCCTCAGCCATCGACGAGGATGTCGAGCAGCTCGACTTCGAACACCAGCGTGGCATTCGGCGGAATCACGCCGCCGGCGCCGCGGGCGCCATAGCCGAGCTGCGGCGGCACGGTGAGCTTGCGCACGCCGCCAATCCGCATGCCCTGTACGCCTTCGTCCCAGCCGGCGATCACATTGCGCTGGCCGAGCGGGAACTCGAAAGGCTCGTCCCTGTCCTTGCTCGAATCGAATTTATTGCCGTTGGTCAGCCAGCCGGTGTAGTGCACGCTCACAAATTGGCCGGTGGTGGCGACCGCCCCGTCACCCATCTTGATCTCTTCTATCTGCAAACCGGATTCGGTCGTGATAACGGACATGATCTCCCCCAAGAAAACTCAAAGAAGCAGAGTGTAGACTAGGCTGACCGTTGCAGCCAGTTCAACCCGCCCAAGCGGCCCGGCTTGGCAAAACCTGCCAACGCGCACCCGCGCTTTCGGATAAACTTGCGGAAACAGGAATAGCTCCGGAGAGGCATCATGCCCATTAGTGTTGCCGTCACCGCGCCCACCGTGACGGACAAGGAAGCGCTGGAAGAATTCATTGAATCGCTGACCGACCTGGCGCCTAATATCGAACGCGACATCGCGCGCCTGAAGACCGCCCCGGGCGACCGCGAAGTCATCGGCAGCCTGTTCCGCGCGATCCACAACGTCAAGGGAGATGCGGCCTTGTGCAAGGTCGACCTGGCCGTGGCGATTGTTCATCCGATCGAGACCGTGCTGGCGCGTTTTCGCAACGACGAGATCCCGTTCAGCGACATCATCGCCGAAGCGATCCTGCTGGCTCTCGACCGGCTCGAACTGGCGACCGAGGCGCTGTCTTCGGGAAAATCGCTCGACGGCCTGCGTTTGCCTGTTCTCGTGCAGGAGCTCGAGAACGTCGCCGTGGCGGCGCCCGCCGAGCTGGACAGGTGCGCCAGCATCATGATCGAGACCGTCACCGGCTTCCGCGCAACCGCCCAAGGCGCGTTCTCGCTGCGCGGGCGTGCCTCCTCAGTCTCCAGCATGTCGAAATCGCAGGCCGCCGACGATCTGCGGTTTTTCCGCAGCCTGGCCAATCAGCTTGAGGCGCGTTCGCTGCTGTTCAAGGGACGCACCGTGCGCCTGCTGCGCCTAGCCATGGAAACGAACCAGATGATGGACATGGTGGTCGATCCGATGCAACTCGAAGCCGCCGTCTATATGCATGACGTCGGCATGATGTTCCTGCCTGAATCGATATGGCTGAAGCTCGACCGCATGACCGGCGAGGAGAAGGAGATTTTGCACACCCATCCCAATTTCGCGGCGGGGATTCTGTCGCGCATGGACAATTGGCGGGAAGCGGCCGAGATGGTCGCGCAACACCATGAAATGCCCGACGGCCAAGGCTACCCGCTCGGCGGCAGGGTGGAGAATATCTGCGACGGCGCGAAGATCCTGGCGATCGTCGACGCTTTTGAAGCGGTGATGCTCAAGCATATCAACCGTGGGCGAAACCGTTCGGTGCTGCGCGCCATCGCCGAGATCAATGCCTGCGACACGCAGTTTTCCCCGGAATGGATTGCGCCTTTCAATGCGGTCATCCGCCGCACGGTGGAAGCCTGATGGCGCAAGGTCAGGCTGACCTGACACGGCGTTTCGCAGGCGTTCAAAGACTCTACGGCGGCGACACGCTGCAACGCTTCGAGGCGGCGCATGTGTGCGTCGTCGGCATCGGCGGCGTCGGTTCCTGGGCAGCGGAAGCGCTGGCCCGCTCGGCGATCGGCCGGATCACGCTGATCGACCTCGACATGGTCGCCGAATCGAACGTCAATCGCCAGATCCACGCGCTCGGCGATGCCTTCGGCAAGGCCAAGACCAGCGCCATGGCCGAGCGCATTCTCGCCATCAATCCGGCCTGCCGCGTGAGCGAGATCGAGGATTTCGTCACGCCCGAAAATCTCGACTGGACCTTGGGCCGCGGTTTTGATTATGTGATCGACGCGATTGACCAGGCGCGCACCAAGGCGGCGATGATCGCCTGGTGCAAAAGCCGCGGCATTCCCCTGGTGACCGCCGGCGGCGCCGGTGGCCAGGTCGACCCGGCGCGCATCGAGGTCGGCGACCTGGCGCAAACCATCCAGGATCCGCTGCTGGCCAAGGTGCGTGCGCTGTTACGCAAGGAATACGGCTTCACGCGCGAGGCGAAAAAAAAATTCGGGGTGGCCGCGGTGTTCTCGAGCGAAGCGCTGCGCTATCCGGAAAACGGTGCCCACTGCGATGAAGTGCCGGCCGGCGGCGGCCTCAATTGTTCGGGCTACGGCTCGTCGGTCTGCGTAACCGCCTCGTTCGGGATGTTCGCGGCGAGCGAAGCGCTGCGGCATCTTGCCAGCGTGGAGCTCAAGGCAGCGTGTCGAGCCAGCTCGCGAGCCCCTGCGCATTGAGTTCCACATCGTTGGCATAGACTTCAAGGACATCCGCATCCGGCAGGCGGCAACCGAAACGCCTGCCTTCCGCGATCAGCAATTCGGCGATCCCGGCGTGTAGCCTCGCGTGCCGATCCGGGCCCGCATCCTTCGCGCGCATGCCGATGGCGACATGCGCATCGACGAGTCGATGCAGGGCTAGCGCTTTCGCCTCGATATCGCGGACCTGGCTGAAATGCGTGAGATACACGGCGTCCGGCCGATAGCTTGCGAGCAGGTCGATCGACGCGTGCATGGGCTGCGGATCGAACTGCACCGGTGTCGCCGTCAGGAAAATGAACTGGCGCCCGTCGGTGTCGGTTTGGCG
>CAIXAY010000389.1 GCA_903917505.1 uncultured beta proteobacterium
GGACGCGGCAACGACAAGACGGGTAAATGACCAAGAGTCTGCGGGTTGCTTTCGCGCTGATGCTGGTGTTGGACGGGATCGTGCCCTTCCTCTCGCCGGGCAGCTGGCGCGAAACCTTTCGCCGACTGATAAAACTTACCGACGGGCAGATTCGTTTCATCGGTCTGACCTCGATGCTGGCCGGAATTATTTTGTTGATGATCTTCCGATGAATTGGCTACTGCCTGAATACCTGGCTGACGCGCTGCCGCTCGAAGCGGCCCGCGTCGAGCGCCTGCGTCGCGCCCGGCTCGACCTGTTCCGCGTCCGTGGCTATGAGCTTGTCATGCCGCCGCTGCTCGAGTACCTCGATTCGCTGCTCACCGGATCGGGTTCGGACCTGACCTTGCGCACCTTCAAGCTGGTCGACCAGCTGTCCGGGCGAACCCTCGGCCTGCGCGCCGACATGACGCCGCAGGTGGCGCGCATCGACGCGCACCTGCTCAATCGCCAGGGGGTCACCCGCCTGTGCTATTGCGGCAGCGTGCTGCACACCCTGCCGGCCTCGCAGGCGGCAAGCCGCGAGCCGATCCAGCTCGGCGCCGAGCTCTACGGTTATGCCGGCATCGAGGCCGACCTCGAAGCCATCCGCCTGCTGGCGGCGGCGCTGGCGACGGCGGGCACGCCGGCCTCGCGCATCGACATCGGGCACGTCGGCGTGTTTCGCGCGCTGGCGCAGGCCGCCGGCCTCGATGGCCGGGCCGAAGCGGCAATTCTCCAGTACCTGCGCGTCAAGGACATTCCGAGCCTGCGCGAATGTTGCGCCACGATCGCCGAACCATATCGTTCCGCCCTGCTGCGCCTGCCCGAACTTTACGGCGGCGCCGAGCTGCTGCAAACCGCCGCGCGCGAATTGCCGCCGCTGCCCGAGATCGCCTCGGCGCTGGCCACCATGCAGGAATTGCGCGAGGCCATGCTGGACTTGCCATTGTCATTCGACCTGGCCGATCTGCGCGGTTATCACTATCACAACGGCGTGGTTTTCGCCGCCTATTACCCGGGTTTCCCCAGCGCGATCGCGCTCGGCGGGCGCTATGACGGCGTCGGCAAGGACTTCGGCCGCTCGCGTCCGGCCACCGGCTTCTCGATGGATTTGCGCGAAGTCGCCCGTCTGGCGAGCAACGGCAAGGCGGCCGGCGCGATCCTCGCGCCCTATGCGTCGTCTGCGCCCAACGCGCCGGTGAATGGCGCCCTGGCGGCGCGCATCGCCGCCTTGCGCGAACAGGGTGAAGTGGTCGTCGAATGTCTGCCCGGGGAGTCGGGCAGCGAGGGTCCGCTGTGCGACCGGCAACTGATCGAAAGCCAGGGGCAATGGGTCATTCAAGCATTGAACGGGAATTAAAATGGCAAGAAACGTAGTGGTGGTCGGTACACAATGGGGCGATGAGGGCAAGGGGAAAATCGTTGACTGGCTGACCGATCATGCCAAGGGCGTGGTGCGCTTTCAGGGCGGCCACAATGCCGGCCACACGCTGGTCGTCGGCGAGAAGATCTACAAACTCAATCTGGTGCCCTCGGGCATCGTGCGCGCCGGGGTCAATTGTTATATCGGCAACGGCGTCGTGCTCGATACGCACCACCTGCTCTCGGAAATCAACGAGCTCGAAACCGGCGGCATCGAAGTGCGCTCGCGCCTCAAGATTAGCCCGGGCTGCCCGCTGATTCTCGGCTACCACTCGGCGCTCGATCGCGCGCGCGAAGCGGCGAAGAGCGCCCAGACCAGGATCGGCACCACCGGCAAGGGCATAGGCCCGTGTTATGAAGACAAGGTGGCGCGCCGCGCGCTGCATGTTTATGACCTCTTCCATCCCGAGCGCTTCGCCGAAAAGCTCCGGGAAAACCTCGAGTACCACAACTTCGTTCTGACCCGCTTCCTCGGTGCGCAAGCTGTCGATTACTCGAGCGTGCTGGCGCAGGCGATGTCCGACGCGGGCAAGATCAAGCCGATGGTCTGCGACGTTTCCGCGGCCTTGTATGCCACCAACAAGGCCGGTGGCAACCTGCTGTTCGAAGGCGCCCAGGGCGCGCTGCTGGACATCGACCACGGGACTTATCCCTTCGTCACCTCGTCGAACTGCGTCGCCGGGCAGGCCTCCGCCGGCGCCGGGGTCGGGCCGGGCATGCTGCACTATGTTCTGGGCATCACCAAGGCTTACTGCACGCGCGTCGGCGGCGGGCCTTTCCCGAGCGAGCTCGACATCGAGACGGCCGGTTTGCCCGGCCACCAGATGTCGCAGAAAGGCCGCGAGTTCGGCACGGTGACGGGGCGCAAGCGGCGTTGCGGCTGGTTCGACATTCCGGCGCTCAAGCGCTCGATCCAGATCAACGGCGTCACCGGCCTGTGCATCACCAAGCTCGACGTCCTCGACGGTTTGTCCGAACTGAAGATCTGCACGGCCTACGAGCTCAATGGCCAGCGCGTCGACCTGCTGCCGATGGGTTTCGAGGATGTCGCTGCCTGCCGGCCCGTTCTGGAGTCCATGCCTGGCTGGAGCGCATCAACGGTCGGCGCGACGACGCAGCAAGCGCTGCCGCAAGCGGCGCAAGCGTATCTTGCGCGTATCGAAGCCCTGTGCGAAATTCCGATCGATATCGTATCGACTGGGCCGGAGCGCGATGAAACGATACTGCGCCGTCATCCGTTCGCCTGAGCCGGTGGGCGCCGCGCTCCGCCCGCTGGCCGCATTATGACGGCGACAAGCTGCTGCCGCCGCCGGGCGGAGTAGTCGATGGGCATCCTTGACTGGTTCAAGAACCGGCCGTCGCCGTTCGATGCCGATCGCCGGTCGGCGGAAACCTGCTTGCGGGCGATCGACAAGGCGGTCACGCTGGCCAATCCGCTCTTGAAGCTCGTGCCGGCCTACCAGGAACGCCTGGCGCCGGCGGTGGAGACCAGCATCGGGTACTTGCGTACGCTGGTGCTGGCGCTGCCGCCGCCGATCGAAGTTGCGGCCGCGCGCTGGGCCGGCGAACCGATGCTGCGCGCTTTTTTCTGCGCCGCCCCGGATATTCCGGACATCCTGGGCCGCTCGCACAATCTGCGCACGCTCTTCGACAAGTTCCCCGGGCTTGATGCCGCAAGCTTCGTTCTCGCCGCGACGATGAGCGAGCGCTCGGTGCTCGGCCTGTCGCTGCAGGGCGAGGTCATGCAGCGCGAACGTGCGCAGACGGCCGTCGTCTTTTCCGATCACCAGGCGCGCATTTGCGGCCACCAGGAAACGGAAGTCCGCCATCTGCTCGCGACGCAGGCCTACGAGTACCTGGTGGCACAGGCGCTCGCGGAAATCGGCGCCGAGCGCAGCGAACGCCGCGAACTCGAGGAGAACCGGGCGCTGATCCGCGCGCGCCTGCGCCTGCAGCAGCAGCAGGGCCCGGGTCTGGGTTCGCTGTTCGCCGCGGCGCCGGCGAGCTCGGGCGAAGAGCAGAAGCTCGCCGCACAGCTGCTCGACAACGAACGCGAGCTCGAGGCGATGGGCAGCGCGCAATCGCTGCTCGACACCGAACTCGACGTGTTGTGCGCGGTGCTTGAACAACCGCAGCGTTATCTGCGCATCGAGGCGAAACAACTGCGTCTGAGCACGATGAATATCGTTGTCGATGCCACCAGCAGCGAGGCCGCCGCCGACGTCAAATTTTCCCTCGCCGAGTTGATGGGCGATCCCCCATTGCAGAGGGCATTCGTGCTGGCACGCGTTGCACGTTCCGAACTGCCTGCGGTCAAAATGAACTTCGCCGATGCGGCGCGCTATCTTTGAACTGTCCCCAACGCCGAACGCGGGCCGAGAAAAAACCCGCAAAGCCTTGTGCCATGCGGGTTTTAGGGGTGTATCAACGGCCTTGTTATTACTATCATGGTGCCAGGAAGGGACTCGCTGGTTCAGAA
>CAIXAY010000390.1 GCA_903917505.1 uncultured beta proteobacterium
CGTTTCAACGGCGATGCGCCGTGGGACATCCGGGTCGCCGATGCGCGGCTCTACCAGCGGGTGCTGATGAAGGGCTCGCTCGGTTTCGGTGAAAGCTATATGGAGGGCTGGTGGGAGTGCGAGCGCCTCGACCAGCTGTTCCACCGCCTGCTCAGCATCGAAGCCGATCAGGCCATCGCCCGCTGGACGCGCCTGCGGGCGCTCGCCGAGGCGCTGGGGCAGGCCCTGTTCAATCCGCAGTCGATCCGGCGCGCCTATGCGGTGGCCGAACGCCATTATGACCTCGGCAACGACGTCTTCGAGGCCATGCTCGATTCGACCTTAAGTTATTCCTGCGCCTACTGGCAGCGCGCCGCGACGCTCGAGGAGGCGCAGCGCGACAAGCTCGACATGATCTGCCGCAAGCTCGACCTGCAGCCCGGCGAGCGCCTGCTCGACATCGGCTGCGGCTGGGGCGGGCTGGCGCAGCACGCGGCCCGCCATTACGGGGCCGAAGTTCTCGGCATCACCGTCTCCAGGGAGCAGCAGGCGCTGGCCCAGGCGCGCTGCGCCGGGCTGCCGGTGAAAATCGAGCTGATGGACTACCGCGACCTCACGGGCAAGTTCGACAAGCTCGTCTCGGTCGGCATGTTCGAGCACGTCGGCGTGCGCAACTACCCGCCCTTCTTCGCCATCGCCGAGCGCCTCTTGAAGGACCAGGACCTGTTTCTCCTGCACACCATCGGCAGCTACCGGCAAAGCCGCCGCGTCGATCCGTGGATCAACAAGTACGTCTTCCCCAATGGCCAGTTGCCGGTGGCCACGCAGATCGCCCGCAGCCTCGAGGACCGTTTCCTGATCGAGGACTGGCACAGCTTCGGCGCCGACTACGACCGTACCCTGATGGCCTGGTGGGAGAATTTCGCCGCCGCCTGGCCGCGCCTCGAGCAGAAGTACGGCCTGCGCTTCTACCGCATGTGGAAGTACTACCTGATGAGCTGCGCCGGCTTCTTCCGCTCCCGACAGGGACAGCTCTGGCAACTCGTCCTCGCCAAACGCAGCCGAGGCGCGGTGTATTGCCCGGTACGCTGAAGCCGGTTCGCACCGGGAACACGCCGCGGCCGGCCGCCTGGCACAAGCGGCAGGGCCTGTGGGACGGCGCGCAGGTTCGCGTTTAATCGAGCATGCGCACGCGGTCACGGCGGCAGAACAATTTTCCGTTCTTGCCCTGAAAGGCGATTTCCGCGCCGGAAGACGAAACCAGCGTCGAGTTTTTATCGGCCGGATTGCGCTTCTTGAAATTTCCGCCGGCTGGCGCCGCCGCCGCGACCGTTTCGGCCAGCCGATCGGGCGGCAGCACGGAGACGACGCCAACGAAGAAATGCGGCGTGCTGCCGTCGCTGACGAAAACCTCGCTGAGCGGCGCGCCGAAGAGCTGTTCGGAGGTCTTGAACCAGAAGGCACCATGCTCACGCCGCGCCGGCGGCTTGATCTGGCTCAGATAGTTGTAGAAGAATCCGGGTTCGATATCGGAGAGGCACAGCACCGCCATCCCGACCGTCGTCGAAAAAGTCGACAGCTGCGCGCAGGCGAGGCTGCTCGCGAAAAGAAGGGCGACGGGCAAGTGTCGAATCATCGGCGATGGTTTATCCTTGAAAGACTATTCAACCACGATTCGTGGTTAATTGAAATTGTCGATCCGGGACAAACTCAGCGAACAAGCGAAAGAGGAAACCGCAATGCGCATTGAACAAGACATGAAACTCGACTTCAAGGATGTCCTGATCCGCCCGAAGCGCTCGACGCTGACCTCGCGCTCGGAAGTCGATATCTCGCGTGATTTCGTTTTCCTGCACTCGCAGCGCAAGTATCACGGCATCCCGATCATCGCCGCCAACATGGACGCCACCGGAACCTTCGCAATGGCGCGGGCGCTCGGCCGGCACGAACTTTCCGTGGCGCTGCACAAGCACTACGACGAAGCGCAGATTCTCGCCTTCTTCGCCGAAAAAGCGGGTCATCCCGGCAGCTTCTACTCGATGGGCATCATGCCGCCGGACTACGAAAAATTCCGCCGGGTGATGGATGCGGCAGAGGGCAGCATTGAAAACGTTTGCGTCGATGTCGCCAACGGCTACACCAAATCCTTCGTCAGTTTCATCGTCAAGCTGCGCGCCAACTATCCCGACATCACGATCATGGCCGGCAACGTGGTCACCGGTGAAATGACCGAGGAATTGATTCTCGACGGCGTCGATATCGTCAAGGTCGGCATCGGCCCGGGCTCGGTGTGCACCACGCGCCGCATGTCGGGCGTCGGCTACCCGCAACTCTCGGCGATCATCGAATGCGCCGACGCGGCGCACGGCCTGCGCGGCTTGATCTGCGCCGATGGCGGCTGCACCTCGCCCGGCGACCTGGCCAAGGCCTTCGGCGCCGGCGCCGATTTCGTGATGCTCGGCGGCATGCTGGCCGGGCACGACGAATGCGGTTCCGACATCGTCGACGAGGACGGCGTGCGCAAGATGCGTTTCTACGGCATGAGTTCGCGCGAAGCGATGAACAAGTATGCCGGCGGCGTTGCGGAATACCGCGCCTCCGAAGGCAAGGAAGTGCTGCTCGACTATCGCGGCCCGGTCGAGAACACGGTGCAGGAAATTCTCGGCGGCGTGCGCTCGGCGTGTACCTACGTCGGCGCGCGCAAGCTCAGGGAACTGTCGAAATGCACGACCTTCATCCGCGTCAGCCAGCAGCTCAACGAGGTCTTCGGGCAGGCTTGACGCCATTTGACAACGTCATTCCGGCGCACGCCGGAATCTGACCGAAGGAAATGCAGAGCCAGGTTTTTGAAGTAGGCACTGGGTCCCGGCTTTCGCCGGGACGACAGTCTGAATAGGTGGGAAGCCGGTCGTTAAGCCGGGTTCTGTCGTGGACAACCATTCCTCTAGGCGCATCGTTGCCGGTGCGCTCAAGCAGCCTACCCGGAAGCGGCGCGAG
>CAIXAY010000391.1 GCA_903917505.1 uncultured beta proteobacterium
CAGTCGCTCTGGTCGAGGCCGTCCTCGATCGAAACGATCGGGTATTTCTTGCACCACTCGGCGTACTTGGCGATCATCTCGTCGTCGGTGAACAGCTTGTCCGGGTTGGACTTCCAGAACTTATAGCCCTTGCGCCCGCCTTCGTCGAAGAGTTCGGACGAAGCGCAATCGAGGGCGATGCCGATCTGCTTGCCGGCCTTGTAGCCGGCCGCTTCGATCGCCTGCATGATGACTTCGAGCGCTTCGTCGTTCGACAGGTTGGGCGCGAAACCGCCTTCGTCGCCGACCGCGGTGACGTGCTTGCCCTTCTTGAGGATGCTCTTCAGCGCGTGGAAGATTTCGGTGATCCAGCGCAGGCCTTCGGAGAAGGACTTGGCGCCGACCGGCATGATCATGAATTCCTGGAAGTCGATCATGTTGTCGGCATGCTTGCCGCCGTTGATGATGTTGGCCATCGGCGTCGGCAGGATGAATTCGCGGTTCTTGTGCAGCTTGCCGATGTATTTCCAGAGCGGCATCTTGCTGACGGAAGCGGCGGCGACGGTAATCGCCATCGAAGCGCCGAGCAGCGCGTTGGCGCCGAGCTTGGACTTGTTCTGCGTGCCGTCGAGCGCGATCATCGCGTCATCGAGTTCGCGCTGATTGAGCGGGTTCTTGCCCTTGAGCAGGGTGGCGATCGGACCGTTCACCGCGGCGACGGCCTTGAGCACGCCCTTGCCACCATAGAGTTTCTTGTTGCCGTCGCGCAGTTCGCAGGCTTCGAATTCGCCGGTCGATGCGCCGGACGGCACGGCGGCGCGCGCCATGAAGCCGTTGGCCAGGGTGATGTCGACTTCGACGGTCGGGTTGCCGCGCGAGTCGAGAATCTGACGGCCGACGACCTTGCTGATCTTGATGAATTTGGCGGCCGGCGCTTTCTTCGCAGCGATTTTCTTCGCAGCTACTTTCTTGGCCGGAACGGCTTTCTTCACGGCGGCGATTTTCTTGAGCGGGACGGATTTTGCAGCGGCTTTCTTGGCGGGTGCAGCTTTCACGGCCTTTGGCATTTTGGTTTCCATTGCAGAAGTTGATAAAAGAAGCGCGAAAGGCGCGAGTATACAACGAATTGCGTTTTCGCAACGGCTGCGGCCGCTGCACGACAGGCTTATGCAGGCAAACGGATCGATTGGTCATGCCCGCGTCTTATCCACAGAAGCTGTGCATAAAGCTGTGCGATTGCTGTGTCTGGACGGATAAAACCCTGTGCCCTTGAACGCTTGCGCTGCGCGCTCAATAAACAGGCTGCGGCTTCGCCCTTCAGTTCTGCGCACCGTCGCGCAATTCGCGGCGCAGGATTTTGCCGACGTTGGTCTTGGGCAGGTCCTTGCGAAACTCGACGTGCGTCGGCACCTTGTAGCGCGTCAGGTTTTCGCGGCAATGCGCGATCAGTTGCTCTGCGGTCAGGGCCGGGTCTTTCCTGACCACGAAGATCTTCACCGCCTCGCCTGTCTTTTCATCGGGCACCCCGATCGAAGCCACCTCGAGCACGCTCGGATGCAGGGCAACGACGTCTTCGACCTCGTTCGGGTAGACGTTGAATCCCGAAACCAGAATCATGTCCTTCTTGCGATCGACGATGCGCACGAAACCTTTTTCGTCCATCACCGCGACATCGCCGGTGCGCAGGAAACCGTCCGCCGTGAACGCGTTGGCGGTTTCTTCCGG
>CAIXAY010000392.1 GCA_903917505.1 uncultured beta proteobacterium
GCCCGGCCTCAATTTTCAGCAGCTTACCTTCGCGGAAGACCTGGCGGCCAGCCAGGCCAACACCCGGCGCCTGCTCAGCGGCGAGGCGGAACAGTACGCGGCCGAAAAACGCTACGTGCGCAAGGACGGCACGGCCGTCTGGGTGATGCTCTGGGTCACGCTGCTGCGCGATGCGGCAGGCGCACCGCTCCACTTCATCAGCGCGGCGCAGGACATCGGCGAGCGCAAGCGGGCCGAGGAAGAACTGGCCAGCACCTCGCAGCGGCTGGCACTGGCCACCGCCTCGGCGCATCTTGGCGTGTGGGACTGGAACGTCGCCGACAATACGCTGTTATGGGACGAGCGCATGTACGAGTTGTACGGGCTTTCGCCGACCGGCGCGCCAGGCGCCATCGACATCTGGACCAACGGCCTGCATCCGGCCGACCGCGAACAGGCGCTCGCCGATTGCCAGGCCGCACTGGCAGGGCGGAAGGCCTACGATACCGTCTTCCGCGTCCGCCATCCCGACGGCACGGTCAAGCACATCAAAGCCAACGGCGTGGTGGTGCGTGGCGCCGACGGCAGCGCGCAGCGCATGCTCGGCATCAACGCCGACATCAGCGAGAGCCGGGCGGCGCAACTCGCCCTGCAGGAGAGCGAGCAGCGCCTCGACCTGGCCATGCAATGCGGCCACATGGGCGGCTGGGACCTCGACCTCGTCGATCACACGGCCAAGCGTACGCTGTGGCACGACCGGATTTTCGGATACGAGGCGCTGCTGCCGCGGTGGACCTACGAGATCTTCCTCGAGCACGTGCTGGCCGAGGACAGGCCCGAGGTCGACCGCCTTTTTCAGGCGGCGCTGGCGACGCACACTTCGTGGAATTTCGATTGCCGTATCCACCGCGCCGACGGCCAGGTGCGCTGGATCCGCGCCACCGGCGGACACCAGCGCGACAGCGAGGGCGGCGTGCGGCGCCTGGCCGGCATCGTCCAGGACATCAGCGAGGAGAAATCGGCGCAAGCCGAACTCGCGGTGTACCGCGACCATCTCGAACAACTGGTGGTCTCGCGCACCGCCGAACTCGATGCGGCCAAAGCGGCGGCCGAAGCGGCCAACCGGGCCAAGAGCACATTCCTGGCCAATATGAGCCACGAAATCCGCACGCCGCTCAACGGCATCGTCGGCATGACCCACATCCTGAAGCGCGGCGAGGTCACGCCCTTGCAGTCCGAGCGCCTGGACAAGATCGACAGCGCCGCCGCGCACCTGCTCGGCACCATCAACGACATCCTCGACCTGTCCAAGATCGAGGCCGGCAAGGTCAATCTGGAAGTGGCGACGGTCGCCATCGACAGCCTGCTGGCCAATGTCCGGTCGATCGTCGGCGCGCGCGCCCAGGCCAAGGGCCTCGAACTGCGCGTCGAGGCGAACGATTTGCCGCAGGATTTGCAGGGTGACCCGACCCGCGTGCAACAGGCCCTGCTCAACTATGTCACCAACGCCGTCAAGTTCACCGATGCCGGCAGCATCGTCCTGCGCACCATCGTCGAGGAAGAGGACGGCGAATCGGTGCTGCTGCGCTTCGAGGTTCAAGACAACGGCATAGGGATCGAGGCCGAAACGATGCGCCGGCTGTTCCAGCCCTTCGAACAGGCGGAGAACTCGACCACGCGCAAATACGGCGGTACCGGCCTGGGCCTGGCGATCACCCGGCGGCTCGCCGAACTGATGGGCGGCGAAGCGGGGGTCGAAAGCGCGCCGGGGAGAGGCAGCACCTTCTGGTTCACGGTTCGCCTGGCCAAGAACAGGCGGCGCGATTCCATTGTCCCGATGCTCGCGAGCGACACCGAAACGGTCATTCGTGAACGCCACCAGGGCCGGCTGGTCCTGATCGTCGATGACGACCCGCTCAACCTCGAAGTCGCGCGCTTCCTGCTCGAAGAAGTCGGACTTTCCGTCGATACCGCTGAAGACGGCGTCGCGGCAGTCGACAAGGTCAGGGGCAGTTCGTATGCGCTCGTCCTGATGGATATGCAGATGCCCAATCTCGACGGCGTCGGCGCGACCCAGCGCATACGGCAGTTGCCGGACAGGCAGCGCATGCCAATTCTGGCGATGACCGCGAACGTCTTCGCCGAAGACAAGGCCTTGTGCCTCGACGCCGGCATGAACGACTTTCTCGGCAAGCCGATCAATCCGGAGCTGCTCTACGTAACGCTGCTCAAGTGGCTCGAACGTCGCGCCTAGCGCGCCACATGAAAACGGCTCCCTGCGGAGCCGTCGGCTTTTCCTGAAGACGCTCAGGCGGCTGGCGGAACGTAGCCCTGGACCTGGTCGGCGCCGCCGCCGAAGAAATGCTTCTCGATCTGCTCGGCGAGATACTTGCGATGCGCCGCGTCGGCGAGGTTCAAGCGGTTCTCGTTGATCAGCATGGTCTGCATGCGCAACCACTGCTGCCAGGCTTCCTTCGAGACGCCGTCGTAAATGCGCTTGCCCAGCGGCCCCGGGTACGGCGGGAAATCAAGCCCTTCCGCCTCGCGGCCGAGTTTGACGCAGTTGACCATTCTTGCCATGAGTGACTCCCTAAAGCGCTATTCGACAAGCGCAATTATACCGTGCAGGGCTTCGCCCTAAATTCAAAATCCGCTCACAGCGCTTTGGCGAAGACCTTGGAGCGGCGCTGCAGGTTATAGACGAGGCGCTTTTCGGTCGGCAAGTCTTCGACCGGTTGTTCGACGAAGCCGCGTTCCTTGAACCAGTGCGACGTGACCGTGGTCAGGACGAACAGGCGCTTGATGCCGACCGAGCGCGCCCGCGTTTCGATGCGCTTGAGCAATTGTTCGCCGTAACCCCAGCGCCGGTAATGCGGATGCACAGCGACGCAGGCCAGCTCGGCCTGGTCGCCGCCATAGGGGTAGAGCGCCGCGCAGCCGACGATCAGTCCGTCGTGCTCGACCACCGAAAAACGCGTGATCTCGCGCTCGAGCAGTTCGCGCGAACGGCGCACCAGCGAGCCGTCGGCCTCGAGCGGCTCGATCAGCGCGACCAGGCCGCTGATGTCGTCGGGACGCGCGTCGCGCAAAATTTCCAGCGACTCGCGGGTGATGATGGTGCCCACGCCGTCGCGCGAAAAAAGTTCGCGCAGCAGGGTGCCGTCCTCCTTGTAGCTGATCAGATGCACGCGACCGACGCCGGCGCGGCTGGCGCGCACGGCCGCCGGCAGATAGCGCCGCAGGTCCGGCGACAACCAGTCGCCGATGGCCAGCAGGCGTTCGGCCGTATCGGTGGTCAGCTCGTCGAGCAGCTTGCCGTCGATGTCGGTGACGCCCTGGCTGTCGGTCAGGAAAATCAGCTTGTCGGCGTTGATCGCGGTGGACGCGGCCTCGGCGACTTCCTCCATCGCCAGGTTGAAGATTTCGCCGGTCGGGCTGGCGCCGAGGCAGGACAGGATCACGATGTTGCCGATGCTAAGCTGCGCCCGTATGCCTTCGGCATCGATCTTGCGCACCCCGCCGGCGTACTGCATGTCGACGCCGTCGAGCACGCCGAGCGGTTTGGCGGTGATGAAGTTGCCGGCGATCACGCGGATCGTGCTGTTGGCCATCGGCGTGTCGGGCAGGCCCTGCGAGAGCAGCGCGTCGATCTCGAGATAAACGCTGCCGACCGCGTCGATCACGCAATCGAGCGTCGCCGCGTCGGTGACGCGGTAACCGCTGTGCGTCGCCGAATTGAGACCCTTCTCGCGCAACTCCTCCTCGATCTGCGGCCGCGCGCCGTGCACCAGCACCAGGCGCACGCCGAGCGCGGCGAGCAGGTTGGCGTCATAGGCCAGCGTGCGCGCCAGCGGGCCGGAAATCGCCTTGCCGCCGAAGGCGATGACGAAGGTCTTGCCGCGGAACAGATTGACGTAGGGCGCGACCGAGCGGAACAGCGCTACAAAGTGGGCGGAACTCAATTCGTCGGACATGTCCTCATTTTTCCTTAAGCTGTGATTTGCCGGTGCCCAAAGCCTTTTCCAGGCGCTCGCAGATGGTACGCAGAATCTTGACGCGGGCAAAATTCTTGTCGTTCGCTTCGACCAGCGTCCATGGTGCCGAGGTGGTGCTGGTGCGGTCAACCATATCGCACACGGCGGTGTGATAGGCGCCGCTCTTCTTGCGGTTGCGCCAGTCTTCCTCGGTGATCTTGAAGCGCTTGAAGGCGATCTTTTCGCGCTCCTTGAAACGCTTGAGTTGCTCGTCGGCGCTGATCTGCAGCCAGAACTTGATGACGATCGCGCCGTCCTTCTGCAACTCGTGCTCGAAGTCGTTGATCTCGGTGTAGGCGCGCAGCCAGTCGGCCTCGGCGCAAAAGCCTTCGACGCGCTCGACCAGCACGCGGCCGTACCAGGTCCGGTCGAAAATCGCCACCCGGCCGGCGCGCGGAATGTGCCGCCAGAAACGCCACAGATAGGGCTGCGCGCGCTCTTCCTCGGTCGGCGCGGCGACCGGAATGATCTGGTACTGGCGCGCGTCGATGGCCGCGGTCACGCGGCGTATGCTGCCGCCCTTGCCGGCCGCGTCGGAACCCTCGAAAGCGAGAATCAGCGAGTGCTTCCTGAACTCGGGATGGCGCACCAGTTCGGAGAGGCGCCCCTGCCATTTGGCGAGCTGCGTTTCATAAACCTTCTTGGCCAGCGTCTGTGTGAGATCGAGCGCCGTCAGCACGTCGAGTGTGTCGGACTTGCGTGTTAGCGGCGGCGCCACCGGGTAATTCTGGTCGCGGGTATCGGCGAGGCGGCTCTGCAAGGCGTCGAGGACGATCTTGCCGACGGTCAGCGAACGGTAATGGTCGTCGGTGCCCTCGACGACGATCCACGGCGCCCACGGCGTATTGGTCATGCGCAGCACGTGGCCGGCGGCCTCCTGCAGCTTGCCGTAGGTTTTCAGGCGCGCCCAGCTTTCCTTGGTCACCCGCCAGGCGGTGCGCGGATTGTTCTCGAGCGCTTTCAGGCGCTGGCGTTGGCCGTCCTTCGACAGGTGGAACCAGAACTTCAGGACCAGCGCGCCCTCGTTGACCAGCATCGCCTCGAAGCGGTTGATCTGGTCCATGCGCTGATCGAGGTCGGCGCGCGCCAGTTCGCCGCGGATGCGCTCGGCGATCGGATCGGAATACCAGGAACCGGCGAAAATGCCGATCCGGGTCTTCGGCGGCAGCGCCCGCCAATAGCGCCACATATAGGGCCGCTCGCGTTCCTCGTCGCTCGGCGCCGAAAAGGCCAGCGTCGACAAATAGCGCGGATCCAACCACTCGTAGAGGACGTTGATCGTCTCGCCCTTGCCCGCGCCGTCGACCCCGCTGATCAATATGACAACGGGAAATTTGCCCTTTTGCAGAAAATCGAATTGCGTATCGAGCAGCGCCGAGCGCAACTTCGGCACCTCGGCGCGGTAAGTTTCCTTGTCTACCTTGTGTCCGAGTTCGGCTGATTCAAACATGTCCTGACTCCTCCCTGAAGTCGCCCCACAGGCACTGGATCGCGGCCAGCGCCGCGAGCCCCGCTGTTTCCGTACGCAGGATGCGCGGCCCGAGTCGGACCGAGACGAAGCCCGCCAGTACCGCCTGCTGCATTTCTTCCGGCGCGAGACCGCCCTCGGCGCCGAAAAGGCCAGCGTCGACAAATAGCGCGGATCCAACCACTCGTAGAGGACGTTGATCGTCTCGCCCTTGCCCGCGCCGTCGACCCCGCTGATCAATATGACAACGGGAAA
>CAIXAY010000393.1 GCA_903917505.1 uncultured beta proteobacterium
CAGCGTGCCGTAGCGGCCGATCTCGCCGTTGTCGATGGCGCGTTCGGGCACATGCTCGGTGGCGGTCCATTGTGCGTCGTAGGCCATGATGCTGACGCCGTAGCCTTGAGTGGCCGTGCCGCGCGAGGCGCGCAAGACCATGTTGCGTTTGGCGAAATTCTCCGGCACATCCCAGGGGCCGTTGTTGCCGACGTATTCCAGCGCGCCGAGCAGGTCGATGTCGTCGGCCACGGTCGTGCTGCCGGCAGCCAGCACGCGCCGGTAGTCGTGTTCGCCGATGGTCAGGTCAATGAATGGCGCATCCAGCTTGCGCGCATAGTCGATGCGGGCCGAGCCGGTGACGGCGAAGTCGCCGTCTTCCGCCGCGTACACGCCCTTGCGGTAACGCAGGCCGCCGATCAGTTCCGGGATCAGGAAGTTGAGGTCCATATAGCCCTGGCCGTGGCCATGGCTGACGTTGTTCACCCGCATGCCGTCGACGTAGCTGGCGAAGTCGCTGCCGTGGTCGAGGTTGAAGCCGCGCAGGAAATACTGGTTGGCCTTGCCGTCGCCCGAATGCTGGGTGACGACCATGCCGGGCACCGCTTCCATCACTTCCGCCGGGCGCAGCAAGGGCCGCGCGGCAAGCTGCTTGGCGGTGACGGTGCCTTCCGAGGCGCTGTCCGCAATGCCGGTCATGTTTTGAGCCGTTGTGGTGACCGTCACCTCCTGCAGAGTCGGAACGCCGGCTGCCAGAACGGCGATTGGCAGCAAGGTCATTGGCAGCAAAGCCTGACCAAGATGAGTGCTACTCCGCATCGCCTGGCCCTTGATGGAATACCAGCTCTGCGACCGGGGTGCCGCCGACCAGATGCTGGTCGATGATGCGGTCCATGTTGGCGGGTGTGACGTCGTAGTACCAGGTGCCGTCCGGCTGTACGCACATCACCGGCCCCCCTTTGCAGGCGGCGAAACAGCCAACGCGGCTGCGCTTGACGCGTAGCTCGCCGCTGTCGAGGCCGGCGGCCTTGAACTTGTCGCCGAGGCTGTCGAATAGCGCTTGTGATTCGCCCTGCTCGGTGCAGCGCGGGCCGGTGCAGATCAGCAGATGGCGGCGGTAGCTGCCAATCTTCGGCTTGACGACGGTGCTGACGGGGACGGCGGGGTTTTCCAGGTCGCTCATGCTTCGCTCTCCTCGATTTCGGGTTCGGTGCCGATTTGCTGTGGTTCGGCCAGGGTGGCGGCGATGTAGTCGATCGGCAGGCGATAACGTTCGGCCAGGGTGGCGAGGGTGTCGCCGCCAGCATGTTCGGCGAACAGCGCCTCCAGCCAGCCGTTGAGGCCGGTGGACAGCGAGCGCCCAGCCCTCTCGCCATCGCGCGTGCTGCCGTCACCGGCGACGTCGTACTTGTTGGCGTAGCCGCGCGGCGTCACCATCAGGCCGTGGCGAAGTACGGTGTTGCTGTTGCCGATCAGCACCGTGGTCAGCATGCCGATGTCACATTCGCTCATGTGTTCCAGGGTGCTGAATTCGATCCGTTCGCGGCGGCGATAGGCCGACTTGACGATGCCGACCGGCGTCTGCGGATCGCGGTGGCGCAGGAACAGGCGCTGCGCCTCGACGATCTGCCGGGTGCGGCGGCCGCTCTTCGGGTTGTAGAGGGCGACGACGAAATCGGCAGCGGCGGCGGCATCGAGCCGACGGGCGATGGTCGGCCACGGTGTCAGCAGGTCGGACAGCGAGATGGCGCAGAAGTCATGCGTCAGCGGTGCGCCGACG
>CAIXAY010000394.1 GCA_903917505.1 uncultured beta proteobacterium
ATTTCGTCACCGAAGTCGACAAGGCGGCCGAAGCGGCGATCATCGAGGTATTGCGCGAGGCCTATCCGGAGTACGGGATTCTAGCAGAAGAGTCGGGCCCGACCCCGGGCCAGGGCGCCGGCGACGATTACCAGTGGATCATCGATCCGCTCGACGGCACGACCAATTTCATTCACGGCTTTCCGCAATACGCGGTCTCCATCGCCCTCGCCTACAAGGGCCAAGTCAGCCAGGCCGTGGTCTACGACGTGACGCGCAATGAAATGTTCACCGCCAGCAAGGGCGGCGGCGCTTTTCTCAACGAACGGCGCATCCGCGTCAGCAAGTGCCTCAAACTCGAGAGCGCGCTGCTCGGCACCGGTTTCCCGTTCCGCTTCTTCGAGCACATCGACACCTACCTCGCCGTGTTCAAGGAATTCACCCGCCGCACCAGCGGCATGCGCCGCGCCGGCTCGGCGGCGCTCGACCTGGCTTACGTCGCCTGCGGCCGCCTCGACGGCTACTGGGAATTCGGCGTCATGCCCTGGGACATCGCCGCCGGTTGCCTGCTGATCACCGAGGCCGGCGGCCTGGTCGGCGATCTCTCCGGCGCCGAGAACTACCTCAAGACCGGCAACCTCGTGGCCGGCACGCCCAAGGTTTTCGCGCAAATCCTGCAAGTCATCGACGCGCACCGCACGCCGGCATTGCAGGCCTGATCGCCAGAGGACAGAAGACAGAGGACGGAAGACAGAAAATCCGCGCCGTCACCTCCCCTGTCCTCTGTCCTCTGTATTTTGTCTTCTGGTAGGCGCCGCCGCGAGCAGCGCGAGCAGCGCATCGGGATCGACCGGCTTGATCAGATGATGGTCGAAGCCCGCGCTCTTGGCCTGGTAGATATCCTCAGGCTGGCCGTAGCCGGTGATCGCGATCAGCAGCGCGCGATTCCCGGCGCCGCGCGCGCAAACGCCGCGCCACCTCGTAGCCGTCCATGCCCGGCAGGCCGATGTCGAGCAGGATCACCTCGGGCGCGAAATCGTCGACGGCGTTCAGCACCGCCAGACCGTCGTGCACCATCCGCACTTCATGGCCGACCATCTCGAGCAGCATGCACAGCGCCTGCGCCGCATCGACGTTGTCGTCGGCGGCCAGCACGCGCAGCGCGGTGCCCGCCTCGCGGCGCGGCTTGGGGCGACGTTCGCCGTGCGGCGCCGGCGTGGCGATGAGCGGCAGGCGCAGGATGAATTCGCTGCCCTGGCCGAGCCCGGCGCTGCGCGCTTCGATGCCGCCGCCGTGCAGCTTGACGAGTTCGCGCACCAGCGTGAGGCCGAGGCCCAAGCCGCCCTGCGCGCGATCGAGCGCGGTATTCGCCTGGGTGAACAGGTCGAAGACCTGCGGCAGCATCTCCGGCGCAATGCCGACGCCGCTGTCGCGCACGCCGATCAGCGCCTCGCCGCCGGCCGCCTCGACGCGCACCTCGATGCGACCCCCGTCGGGCGTGAATTTCGCCGCGTTGGTCAGCAGATTGCCGAGCACCTGCGCGAGGCGCAGCAAATCGCCCTCGACGTAAAGCGGCCCGGCCGGCAGCGTCTTGCGCAGTTCGTGGCGATGCGCGTCGATCAGCGGCTGCGCCGTCTCGCAGGCCTGCTCGACCATCTGCGCGACTTCGACCGGCTCGCGGTGCAGCACGATCTTGCCGCGCGAAATGCGCGCGACGTCGAGCAGTTCGTCGACCAGCCCCGAGAGCTGCCGCGTCTGCCGGTCGATGATGCCGGTTGCCCAATCGACTTTCTGCTCGAGTTCGCCGCTGCGCCGCAGCACTTCGACCGCCGTGCGGATAGGCGCCAGCGGATTGCGCAGTTCGTGCGCGAGCATGGCCAGGAACTGGCTCTTGCGCTGATCGGCGCGGGTCAGCGCCTGCTCGGCCAGCTTGCGTTCATGGATGTCGAGAATCAGGCCGATGAAGCCGAGGAACTTGCCGTCGCCCTGGTAACGCGGAACACCGGTCGAATGCATCCAGCGATACTGCCCGTCGCTGCGCCGCAGGCGGAAATCGGCGTCGAACGCCGAGCAATCGCTGAAGGCGTTGTCGTAATCGCGGCCAAAGCGCTCGGCGTCCTCGGCATGGATCAATTGCCGCCAGCCGTCGCGCAGCAGGGTCTCGGCCGGCTGGCCGCTGAATTCGACGAAATCGCGATTGACGTATTGCCCGGCGCGCGCCGCGTCGTCCATCCAGAGCAGCGCCGGAATGTTGTCGGCGAGGCTGCGGAAACGCGATTCGCTTTCGCGCAAGGCCTGGTCGGCGCGATTGCGCTCGGTGATGTCGCGTTCGGTCGAGAGAATGCGCCAGGGCAGGCCGTTTTCGTCGCGCAGCAGCGACACCGTCAGCGACACGTCGATCACCGCGCCTTGCTGCGTCACGCGCTGGCTGTCGAAAGGCAGGACTTCCCGGCCCTGCCGCGCTCCCTCGATCCTGGCCGCTTCGGCCGCGCGCAGGGTGGGTGGAATCAGCGCTTCCATGTTCATCGCGCGCGCCTCGTCGTCGCTGTAGCCGTAGTTGCGCGCCGCGCCCCGGTTCTAGCTGACGATGCCGCCGTCGAAATCGTAGACAATGACGGCGTCATTGGAATCGCCGACCGCCACGGCCACCCGGCGAAATTCCTCGGTCATGCGGCGCAGCGCGGTGACCTCGGTGAAAGTCACGACGACGCCGTCGATGCGGTCCTCGCCGGTGCGGTAGGGCAGGATGCGCCGCAGGTACACTTCGCCGCTATCGGTATGCACTTCGCGCGAATCGGGGACCAGGCTCTCGAAGACGCGCGGCGCATCCTGCAGCAGCGAGTCGTCGGAGAGCTTCGAGACGATGTCGCTCAACTGCCGGTTGATGTCGAGGTCGAGCAGCTTGAACAGGCGCTTGCTCGCCGCGGTGAAGCGCTTGACGCGCAGGTTGCCGTCGAGAAAGAGCATCGGGATGTCGGTGCTGCCGAGCAGATTGCTCAGGTCGTCGTTGGCGCGCTGCAGTTCCTCGACCTTGCTTTCGAGCTGGTTATTGACTGTGCTGAGTTCTTCGTTGAGCGACTGCAGTTCCTCTTTCGAGGTCTGCAACTCCTCGTTCGACGATTGCAACTCCTCGTTGGTCGACATCGCCTCTTCGTTGCTGACGCGCAGCTC
>CAIXAY010000395.1 GCA_903917505.1 uncultured beta proteobacterium
CAACCCCGGCGCAACCCCCGTTTCATCCTTCTCTTTCAGCATTTCAAACTCCTTTTTCCAGACACGGTTTTACCCCAAATTCGTGTCCAGAAAAATAGGGGCCGGTTCAAAACTTGAACTTCTTGAAGCAATATTCATGAATCGACCAGACGTCACCACGCTACCGCGCAAACGCTCCCGCAGCCTGGCCCAGCAGGTCATGAACGACATGTCGGAGAGAATTCGCCGCGGCCTCTACCAGCCTGGCGAGAAGCTGCCGACCGAACCCGAAGTCATGGCCGAGCAGGGCGTCAGCCGGACCGTCGTGCGCGAAGCGATGTCGCGTCTGCAGGCCGCCGGTTTCGTCGAGACGCGGCATGGCGTCGGCACCTTCGTCCTGGCGCGCCAGGAACTTGCGGCGCCGGCGATCGATATGACGACGGCACTCACCATCCGCGACGTGCTGGCCATGCTCGAACTGCGCATCAGCGTCGAGACCGAGGCGGCGGGGCTTGCCGCGCTGCGCCGCAGTGAAGAACACCTGCGGCTGATGCGCCGCGCCCTCGATGAATTCGAAGAGGGCGTCAACAAGGGCGAGAGTTCGGTCGACGCCGATTTCGCGTTTCATTTGCAAATTGCGCTGGCCACCGGGAACAAGTATTTCGAGGATTTCTACCGCCGCCTGGGCATCACGACGATTCCGCGCACCCGCCTCGATACCGCGAAGCTGTCGCCCGAACCGGCGCAGAGCTATCTGATCAGAACCAATCGCGAACATCAATACATCCTCGAAGCCATCGCCCGCAAAGAACCGCAGACCGCCAGCGCCGGGATGCGCATGCATCTCACCAACAGCTGCGAAAGACTGCGCCGCGCTGCCGAACTGGCCGGTCAGCAAGCCGGGACCGGCGCGAAAAGCGCCGACCGCTAAGCCCGCGGCTGGGCCTGCAAGACATACGACGTCTTATTAATAGGCAGCGTATCGTGCGCGTTGTCAGCCGGTGGTCGCGGCGCGCGCCATGCCAATAGCCGCCCCTTTGGCGCGGCATAAGCGCTGCGAACAGCGGTAATTACGGAGAGAAAACCTGATCGGCTGCTGCTACAGTGCAGGCTGCAGGTCGCAGTCATTCTGCGATTGACGGCGGGCAGACGCGAGTCGAACGAGAAGTGCATGCCGGATCGATTCGCCTGGCGGCAATATTGCCGATAGCATAATGGAGTGGCAATTGATCATTGAAAATACGCCGCGAGCGATAGCCTCGGGTCGTGAACTCGCGTTGTGGATCGGCGTGCCGTCGATCGACAGGGAGCACGATGAACTGGTGGCGCAGCTTGATTCGCTGACCAGCAATCCGCACGCGCGTCCGGATGGCGAAGTCTTTTCGCGGATCCTTGGCCGTTTGGGCGAGCAGATCAGCGCGCACTTTGAAAGCGAGGAAGGCGTCCTGAGATCGATCGGCATGCCCGCCGATGAGATTTTGGAGCACGTCCTGGCGCACGACAAGATCCTTGAAGAATACACCCAGCTCAACATCGATCTGATGCAAGGCGAGGTGCTCGTGCGCAGCGACGTGCTTGCGGCTGTGCGAAGCTGGATCATCGGGCATATCCTGACGCACGACATCAAGATCAGGCAGTATCTGCCGAAGGATTGAGCGCCTCGCGCTGACACTGCCAGCAAGCGCATAGCGACCGGCAAGGACGTGCAGGTACCGGCACCGCCAATGGCCTCCATCGTCATTCCGGCGCAAGCCGGAACCCAGCAGGCGCATGAACTGGACACCGGCCCTGCACTTCGGTGCGACGACCTATTCAGTAGTCCCTAGAGAAAGGCCTCGGCGCGCTTCTGCAGTTCTTCGAGACCCGGTTCCTTCGGGTTGCGCGGCTTGCCCGGATGGATGATCGAGACCTGGCAGTTCTCGGCGGCTTCGACGAGCTGGGCGTAAGTCCCGGCGTTGGCGTCGGCGATATAGGCCTGCTTGTTGTCATCGTAGGCGAACATCTTGCCGTTGAGCTGGACGCACTCGTTGCACGTCGAGCAGCGCGCCGTTTCGATGTAGGCTTCGTCGGGCGACCTTTCCGGCTCGGTTTCGGCGGCCGCAGGCGCTGCCGCAGCGGCTTTTTCGGCCGGGGCCGCAAGCGCTGCGGCGGCCGGCGGGGCGCTGCTCGCGGCGGCCTTGACGATCGCTTCCCAGCTTTTCTTTTCGCTGGCCAGCAGGCGCTCGGCGTGCGAGTTGTGGATGCCGCCAAGTTCCTGCAGGCTGTTCCACATGGTGCGGCAGCGCCGCGCTTCGCGGATCAGTTTCTCGTCGACGATCAGCTTCTGCAGCCGGTTCTCGCCGTCGACCATGATCAGGCAGGGCACGCTGTTGAGCTGGCCGCGGCCTGCGCCGGCGATCACCTGGTCGACCGGCGTCAGCGTGTCGCTCCAGCGCGCGCGCGGGACGGAGGCGAAGTGCTTGGCATAGCGCGGGTCGCAGGCGACGAAATCGATCAGCGTGAACGGCAGCGGCCGGGCGACGGTCTGGTGCGCTTCGTCTTCATAGACGAACTTGCCGAGCGGCCAGTCGAGATCGGCTTGCGGATTGGCCGCCAGCGAGAAACGCGACGCCCAGTCGGGACCGGCCGAGGGGTCGAAGGTGTAGGCCGGGAAGACGCGCGACTCGAGCGCGGCGGCGCTGATCAGATAGGGCGGCAAGCCGCCCGCGGCGCTTCCGCCCGAGAAGATGGAAAACAGCGCCG
>CAIXAY010000396.1 GCA_903917505.1 uncultured beta proteobacterium
CCGACCGGCAGATTGACCTGCGCGTATTGCATGCGGCCGATTGCCTGGAAGACGGCGGGCAGCGTTTGGCCGAGGACGATTCCGGCGACGATGCAGAGAAATACCCAGACGGTCAGATAGCGCTCGAAGACGCTCATCGACGCGCCGGCTGATTTCCTTATCGCGACTTCACCTTGGGCGCTCATTGGCAGGCCTCGTGAATCAGCCGCGCGGCGGCGATGACATCCTGGCGCGTCATAGCCTCGAGGTCGAGCGCCAGAAAGGCCTTGATGCGTGCTTCGAGCGCAGCGAACGCGACTTCAAATGCCGCCTCGCGCGCCACCATCGGTTCGACGTGCGCCGGGTCGTCTATGCCCCAGTGCGCGGTCGCCGGATGCCCCGGCCAGATCGGACAGGCCTCCCCCGCAGCGCTGGCACAGACGGTGAAAATGTAATCGAGCTCCGGTGCTTCGGGTGCCGCGAATTCATCCCATGACTTGCTGCGCACTACTGATGGCAAGGGTATGCCGTGCTTTTTCAGCGTTTCCAGCGCCACCGGGTTGACCTTGCCGGCGGGTCTGCTGCCCGCCGAGAAGGCGCGGACGCGCCCCTTGCCGAGATGGTTGAACAGCGCCTCGCCGAGAATCGAGCGCGCCGAATTGCCGGTACACAAAATGAGCACGTTGACAGGGTTCTGATCAGTCACGAAATTTTCCTTCTTGGGACACAGAGTTGCGAATTTCCGCCGCAACAGTCGTCGGTCAAAAAGGAAATCAGCGCATTGATGCCCGGCATTTCGGCGCGATAGCGCACGTAACGGCCTTCCTGTTCGGTGCTTACCAGACCGGCCTGTGCCAATGTCTTCAGGTGAAACGAAAGCGTTGGCGCCGGCAGCTCAAGCTGCTCGCCGATCACGCCCGGCGTCAGGCCCTCGGGCGCGTTGCGCACCAGCAGGCGAAACACGGCGAGGCGGCTTTCCTGAGCCAGCGCGGCAAGCGCGGTCACTGCTTTGTTGATTTTCATATTTCCACTAATATAGAAATGTTGAGGCGAGGACAAGTGTGCGCGTCGGGCACCTAGGCGCCGCGGCGGCTATTGCGCCACGCCTGCTGTTGCCGCTCGTTGAGGTAGGTCCAGGCGACGATCCGGCTCTTCTTCTGGCCCTGTGCCATGTCTATGGTCCGGCTGTTGTGCACCCCGGCTTGCTTGAGCGCGCGATAGACCGCCGGCAGGCTGGCGGCCTTTGCGACCAGGGTGGTAAACCACAGGCAACTGTTCGGAATCAGCGCGCTCTCGGCAATCATGCGGCCGATGAAACCTTCCTCGCCACCCGCACAACACAGTTCGTCGTCCTGGCCGCCGAAATTGAGCAGCGGCGCTTTTTCGCCGGGCGCGCCCTTACCGAGGTTCTTCCATTTGCGCGCGCTGCCGGCGCTGGCCTCGTCGATCGAGGCATGAAAAGGCGGGTTGCACAGCGCCAGATCGAAGAGTTCGTCCGCCTGCAGCACACCCTTGAAGACATTGAGGCGCGCGGGCTGGAAACGCAGTTCGATGGCCTCGCGGTGGCCGCTGTTGGCGTCGGCGCAGGCGCGGGCACAGGCCAACGCGGCGCGGTCGATGTCGGTGCCGACGAAGCGCCAGCCGTATTCGCTATGCCCGATCAGCGGATAGATGCAACAGGCGCCGACGCCGATGTCGAGCACGCGGATCGCTTCGCCTCTGGGGATGACGCCGCCATTGCTCTGCGCCAGCAGATCGGCCAGATGGTGCAGCAGGTCGGCACGCCCGGGAATCGGCGGGCAAAGATATTGCGGCGGAAGATTCCAGCCGGTGATGCCGTAGCTGTCCTTGAGCAGGGCGCGATTCAAGGCCCTGACGGCATTCGGGTCGGCAAAGTCGATCGAGTCGTCGCCATACGGGTTGGGCGCGACGAAGGCCGCGAGTTCGGGGCTGCCGGCGACGAGCCGTGCGAAGTCGTAGCGGCCCGCATGCTTGTTGCGCGCGTGCAGGCTTCGCTTCCCGGGCGCGCCGCTCTCGGCGCCGGCGGTCGCTGCTGGCTTTCTTGGCATGGCGGATCAATCGGGCCGTCGGGCCTTCCGGTAGGTTGCGGCCGTGCCAGGCGGAATCGGATACGGGCCCGCCTGGCGGCAGAGATTCGGCATTGTCCCACAAGGGGTGCTGGCGAAGCGCGCGCCCTGCCGCGCGGCACGCGCGAATGAATTCGCTCGTCTTCTCGCGCGTCTGCGCTTGCGTCACAAGCTGCCGGGAAAGAAAATGAAAACGAGAGCCGCAGTCGCGTGGGAATCCGGTGCTCCGCTCGTGATCGAGGACGTCGATCTCGAGGAGCCAAGGTCAGGCGAGGTGCTCGTCGAAATCAAGGCCACCGGCATCTGCCATACCGACCACTACACGCTCTCGGGCGCCGACCCGGAAGGCCTCTTTCCGTCTATCCTCGGCCACGAAGGCGCGGGCATCGTCGCCGATGTCGGCCCGGACGTGAGGGCCTTGCGCAAGGGCGACCATGTCATCCCGCTCTACACGCCCGAATGCCGGCAGTGCAAGTTCTGCCTAAGCCGCAAGACGAATTTGTGCCAGGCCATTCGCGCCACGCAGGGTCGCGGCGTGATGCCCGACGGGAGCAGCCGTTTCAGCATAGCCGGCAAACCGGCCTTGCATTACATGGGCACTTCGACCTTCAGCAACTTCACGGTCGTGCCGGATCGTCGCGCTCACCGGCGGCGGTGCCGATTACAGCTTCGAGTGCGTCGGCAATACGCATCTCATGCGGCAGGCGCTCGAATGCACGCACAAGGGCTGGGGGCGCAGCAGCAGCATCGGCGTTGCCGAAGCCGGCGCAGAAATCAGCACGCGTCCCTTCCAGCTGGTGACCGGGCGCAAGTGGGAAAGCAGTGCCTTCGGCGGTGCGCGCGGACGCACCGGCGCGCCGCGCATCGTCGACTGGTACATGGCGGGCAGGATCAATATCGACGATCTCATCACGCACACCCTGCCGCTCGAAGAGATCAACCGCGGCTTCGACCTGATGCAACGCGGCGAGTCGATTCGCGCCATCGTGCTGTACTGATGCCAGCGCTCCGGCTGATCAGCGAACACGCCTGCTTCGGCGGCGTGCAGCGTTTCTTCGAGCAGGCCTGCGCCGAGGCGCAGCAGGCGCTGACCCTGCACCGGCACACCGGCTATGATCACGGCTACTACTTCGTTTCGAGCTTCGTTGCCGAGCACCTCGCGCACCACGCCGAGATCCTGGGCTAGCGCGGTTTCAAGTGCGCCGATAGAAACAGCGGTCGGGTGGCGCGATGCCGACCCGACCGCCCTTGTTCCAAGCCCGGTGGCTACAGCATCGTCTTGAGCCAGCCCAGCCCGTCCGAGGTCTTGCCGCGCGGCTTGTACTCGCAGCCGACCCAGCCGGCATAGCCCATCTCGTCGAGCAGCTTGAAGATGTGCCGGTAGTTGACCTCGCCCTCGTCGGGCTCGTGGCGCGCCGGCACGCTGGCGATCTGCACATGGCCGATGCCCGCGAAGTTGTTCTTGAAGGTCACCGAGAGGTCGCCCTCGACGATCTGCGCGTGATAGAAGTCCATCTGCACCTTGAGGTTGGGCTCGCCGACCTCTTTGCAAATGGCATGCCCTTCGGCCTGGGTGTTGATGAAGTAGCCGGGGATGTCGCGCGTGTTGATCGGCTCGATGACGAAGCCGAGTCCTTTCTTGGCGAGTTGCTGCGCCGCGTAGCGCAGGTTCTTGACATAGACCTCGCGGTGCTTGGCGCGCAGCGCTGCGTTGCCGCCGGCCGGGAACAGGCCGGCCATCGCATGCAGCGTCGGTGTGCCCAGCGCTGCCGCGTACTCGAGCGCCTTGGCCACGCCGGCCTTGAATTCTTCCTCGCGCCCAGGGAGCGAGGCGATGCCGCGCTCGCCACCGGCGAAATCGCCGGGCGGCATGTTGAAGAGATTGTTGAACAGGCCGTTGTTCTTCAGCCAGCCGGCGATCTCGGCGATCGGGTAGTCATAGGGGAAGAGAAATTCGACGCCCTTGAAGCCATCCTTGGCGGCGGCGGCAAAGCGCTCGGGGAACGGGACTTCGTTGTACATGAACGAGAGGTTGGCAGCAAACTTAGGCATGACGATCCCTTCAGATATCAAGTTTAAAAACGGATTTAAGTTCGGCGATCTGTTCCGCGTTCAAGCAAGTGGTCGGCGTGTTGCGCAGGAGCAGGAAAAGCTTGGCGGTTTCCTCGAGTTCTTCGGTCGCGTAAATCGCGGCTTCGAGATTGGCGCCCGAGACCACCGGGCCGTGATTGGACAGCAGCACGGCGCTGTGCTTGCCGGCGAGCCCGCGGATCGCCCCGGCGAGCGCCTGGTCGCCCGGCCGGAAATACGGCACGAGCGGCAGGCGGCCGATCTTCATCACGAAGTACGGCGTCAGCGGTGGGATGCAGCTCGCGTGATCGAGACCGCTCATGCACGACACCGCGGCCGCGTGCGTCGAATGCAGATGGACGATGGCGCCGGCGCCGCTGCGTTCCTCGTACATCGCGCGATGCAGGAAGGCTTCCTTGGACGGCGCATCGCCCGAGATCGAGCGGCCTTCCCAGTCGAGCTTGGCGATGCGAGCCGGATCGAGTTCGCCGAGGCAGGCGTTGGTCGGCGTCAGCAGCCAGCCGTCGTCAAGGCGGACGCTGATGTTGCCGCTGCTGCCCGCGGTCAGCCCGCGCTGGTAAAGCGAAAGCGCAAGCCGCGCGATTTTCTCGCGCTGCACGTTCTCTTCGTGGTTGTCCAAGAGCGTTGTCATGAGGCCAGCTTGCTCCAGGCTTTGAGGAAGAAGTCGGGCGTGCCGAAATTTCCCGATTTCAAGGCCAGGGCGATCGGCTTCCGGCTGGCGTCCTTGCTGATGCCGACCGTCCAGGGCACGCCCGGATCGATTTCCGGTCCGATGCGCAGGCCGGTGACGCCGAGCGCCTTGACCACGGCACCGGCGGTCTCGCCGCCGGCGACGATCAACTGACCGACGCCGAGTTCGACGAGGCCCTTGGCGATGCCCGCCAGCGCGTCCTCGACCAGGCTGCCGGCTTTCTCGGTGCCGAGCTGCGCCTGCACGGCCTTGACCGCTTCCGGGGTCGCCGTCGCGTAGATCAGGACCGGACCGTCCTTGATGCGGCTGCCCGCCCAGGCGAGCGCCGCGCCAACCACATCGGTGCCGCGCGCGAGTTCGAAGGGATCAACGTTGAATGCCGGCTGCGTCGCGCGCATCGCCGCGACCTGCCCTTGCGTGGCGATCGAGCAGCTGCCCGAGATCACCGCGCGCAGGCCGCCCGTATGCGGCAAGGCATCGGCGACGAGGCCCTCGGCGAGCAGCCCGGCGCGCCGGAAGTTCTGCGGCAGGCCGAGCGCGATGCCCGAACCGGCGGTTACGAGCGGCATGTCGGAACAGGCGAGGCCGATGCTCATCAGGTCATCGTTCGACAGCGCATCGACGACCGAGAAGTTGCAGCCTTCGGCCTGCAGCGCTGCGAAGCGCGCGCGGATCGCCGCTTCGCCCTTCTGCACCGTCGCATATTCGGTCAGTCCGACCTTGCCCTTGACCTGCGACTGCAGGTGGCGGACCAGGCTGGCGTCGGTCATCGGGGTCAGCGGATGGTTGCGCATTCCCGAATCCGACAGGAGCAGGTCGCCGACGAAAAGATGCCCTTTGTAAATCGTCCGCGCGTTGGCCGGGAACGCCGGGCAGGCGATGGTGAACTTGCTGCCCAGCGCTTGCAGCAGCGCCTCGCCGACCGGGCCGATGTTGCCCTTGGCGGTCGAATCGAAAGTCGAACAGTATTTGAAATAGAACTGCTTGCAGCCGGCCTGCTGCAGGGCGCGCAGGGCGGCCAGCGATTCGGCGATGGCTTCATCGACCGGCGTGGTGCGCGATTTCAATGCGATCACCACCGCGTCGATGTCGTCGCCGAGCGGCTCCTGCGGCACGCCGATCATTTGCACGGTGCGCATGCCGGCCTTGACCAGCATGCCGGCGAGGTCGGTGCCGCCGGTGAAATCGTCGGCGATGCAACCCAGTAATACAGTCATTTGAAGCTCCCAAGTCGAAATAAAATTCTAACGCTTCTTCGCCGTTTCCTCTGCGGTCAAGCTTTCTTTTCGGGCAGATCGATTCCGGGGAAATTCTTGATCACCGCCGAGTCGTCCTCGCCGCCGTGGCCGGCTGCCGAGGCCTGCAAGTACATCTGGTGCGCGGTCGCCGAAAGCGGCAGCGGAAAGACGTTCTTTTTGGCGTAGTCGAGAACGATGCCGAGATCCTTGATGAAGATATTCACCGCCGAGAGCGGCGTGTAATCGCCGGCCAGGATGTGCGGCACGCGGTTCTGGAACATCCACGAATTGCCGGCGCTGTTGGTGATCACCTCATAGACCTGATCGGGATTGGCGCCGGCGCGGATGGCCAGCGCCATTGCTTCGCCGGCGGCGGCGATATGCACGCCGGCCAGCAGCTGGTTGACCATCTTGACCACCGAACCCGGCCCCGCTTCGTCACCGAGCCGGTAGACCTTGCCGGCGATCGCGTCGAGGACGGCTTCGCACTTGGCGTAGGCCGCCGGCGATCCGGACGACATGACGGTCATCTCGCCGGCCGCCGCTTTCGCCGCGCCGCCGGAAATCGGCGCATCGAGCATCAACAGCCCGGCGTCGTGCAAGCGCTTGCCGAGCGCCTTGGCGAACTCCGGCGAGACCGTCGAGCAGGCAATGACGACCGACCCCGGTTCCATTTGCGCGGCGGCACCGTTCGCCCCGAACAGCACGGCTTCGGTCTGCTCGGCGTTGACCACGACGGTGATCAGCACGTCGATCAGCTTGGCCATCGCCGCCGGCGATTCGGCGCCAATGCCGCCGGCGGCTACGACCTTCTGCACCGCGTCGGCGCGCATGTCGCAGGCATGAACCGCGAAGCCCGCGCGCAGCAGCGACATGGCGACGCCCATGCCCATGGCGCCAAGACCAACAACGCCGACCGGCTTCTTCGCTTGTGTATTCATCGTCTTCATCTCTGGCGCCAAATTGACTGAACGGATGGTGTCGGGGCCCTTGCTCGCTACCAATCCTCATTTCTTATTGGAAATTTTGTCGGCCCTGCATCCCTGAGCGTGTTCCGGTCCATGGCTATCGTGAACTCGATTTGATTGTAGTTGTCATACAACACTACATATGACAACATAGGCGCCAGTAAAACACATAACGTGGCTATTTACAATACGTTAAAGCACTGTTTCCGGACACCCTAAATGACCTCCTTTCCTGCATTCAAGGTTGAACGCCTGACCGTGACCGGCTCGCTCACCGACCGCGTCTGCGAGGCGCTCGTGCAACTGATCAGGGGCGAAGATTTCCCGCCCGGTTCGCGCCTGCCGTCCGAAATGAAGATGGCCGAGCGCTTCGGCGTCAGCCGGACGGTCATCCGCGAAGCGGTATCGCGCTTGAAATCGGAAGGCCTCGTCGACTCGCGCCAGGGCAGCGGCGTCTTTGTCCGCGAAGGGAACATGGACGCCCCGTTCCGTATCGACCCGAGCAGCATGGACTCGATGCAATCGGTGCTTCAGGTTGTCGAGTTGCGCAAGGCGCTCGAGGGAGAGATTGCGGCGCTGGCGGCAAAGCGGCGCAGCAGGGCCCAGATGGCGGCAATCAGGCGGGCGCTCAAGGCCATCGACAGCGATGTGCGCGCCGGAGGCGACGGCGTCGATGCCGACATCGCCTTCCACCGCTGCATCGCCGAAGCGACCGGGAACCCGCACTTCCTGGCGCTGATCCACTTCCTGTTCAACTTCCTGCGCAGCGCCACGCAAACGACGCGGGCCATCGAAGCCACCCGCGCGACTCTGTCGCAACAGGTCAGGGACGAGCACCTGGCCATCGTCGATGCCGTTTCGCGGCAGGACGGCACTGCGGCGCGGGCCGCGGCCCGCCTGCACATGGACCACGCGTCGCGTCGCCTCGACCGACATCAGGACGTTTCCCGGCGCCCGCGCGACGCGCAAGTCGACAGTCCGCGCCTTTAGAGCGAGTGGGCGTTCAGTGCCTCTGAAGTCGCTTCACGCCTTGCCGCTCAGGCGGCGTGGCGCTTGATGTAGGCGAGGTTGTTGGCGTTCCACTGGTTTTCGAGGCGACTCGTGACTTCGAACGATTCCTGCCACGTGAGCCAGTGCTCGAGGATGCGATTGATGCCGCGCGCCTCGGGATTGACCGCCTTGATCAGATAATCGTAATCGAGCAGGCCGCTGCCCAGTTCAGCGCCCTCGAGCGTAAAACCGACCCAGCCGCCGCGCCGCGTGAAAGCGAAATCCTTGACGTGCAGATTGACGACGTAGGGCGCGCAGCGGTCGATCACCTCGATCGGATTCTCGAGCGCGGCGACGCAGTTCGCCGGGTCGAGGCAAATGCCGAGGCTGGGACTGCCGACCGCTTCGACGAGCGAGACGAGGTTGCGCGAACTCAACTGTTCGTAAGTCTCGAGGCCGATCTTTACTCCCGCCGACTCGTAGTCAGGCAGCGCCTGCTTGAGCAGCGCCTCGGCTTCGGACAGCGTCGGGCGGTGAGCGGGGGTGTTGACCATGCCGCGCACGACCTTGGCGCCGAGGGCGTCGGCAAGGCGCAGGAAGTTCGCCAGGTGCGCCGGCGCAATCCCTTTCGTTCCGAGTTCGAGGGCGATGCCCAGCTCATCGGCCAGGGATTTCAAATCGCGCAGTTGCGCGCTGTTATAAGAGAGGATCGGTGCGTAATCGCAGATCTGAAAGACCTCGCCGCCGAGTTCGCGCGTCTTGCGCAGCATGGCGGGAAGGTCGAGGGGTTGCGGCGCACGATCCGAGTGCTGCCAAAAAAAGGCGTAGGTGCCAAGTCCGATCATAGTGCCACCCTTAAAGTCATCTTGTGTTTTGCCGCGCTCCGGCCGCTGCTGGATGCGCGGCGTCGAACGCGATTAGATCTGCGGCTCGGTCGGATGCAGCATCGTGGCAATCGCCTTGTCGAGCACTTCATCTTCCCAGATGCGCTTCCAGTCGTCGCGCAATACGAGACGATTGCCGAGCTGGATGGCCACCTTGCAGGCGTCGGACACCTGCACCTTGCCCATCTTGCCGAGGAAGACCGCCGACAGGATGTTGATGTGCCCGGTCAGGAAGGAGATCGCCGCATCGCGCGAAATGCCGCGCCGTTCGGCTTCATCGACCGTTTCGGCCATGGCGTAGAGCGTGGACGCGCCGAGGATTTCGACCAACGTCGGCTCGAGGAAGGCGATGTCGCGTATCCCCATTACATAGCTGTTGGCCACCGGCGCGAACATCCACTCGCTGACCGAGCGGGCATGCGCGAAATTCTTGTCGTCGCCCTGGATCTTCGCCATGACGATGTCCTGGGTGCCGGCAAGGCCGCCGAAATGGTCCTGGCGCGCTTCGGGCGTGGCCTGGTCGAGCAGCCATGAGGGATGGCAGGGATGCGCAACGACGAAGGTGCAGTCGTCCCTGAGCGCGAGTTCCCTGGCCACCGCCGCGGCCGGGTCGAGAATGATCAGCGTCGAGCCGGGCGTCATCATTTTCACGACGCCGACGGAAACCTGCTTGATGACCACATCGGGAACGGCGAGGACGACGATTTCGCTTTTCGGGATCGCCGTTTCGGCCGCCGTCACGGAGAGGCCGCGCTGTTCGATGCTGGCGATGCCGGCCGGCGACGTTTCGCAGCAGTAGAGATCGATGGCATCCAGATGCTTGGCCAAGTTTGCGGTTGTCCGGGTGCCCATTTTCCCGCCGGCCCCGATGACGGTGACTACAAATTTTTCGCTCAAGATAATTCTCCTAGGTAAATGTCTTGCTCAGAATCATGGCCGTTTCGTATGAGGGCCATGACGACCGCCAAGGGTCTTGTGTTGAAAAAGGATCCCGCTTCCCGAACCGCAGGCTTCGACGAACTCGGCAACTCTTGCCGAGCGCCGGTCAACTCGCCGGGACCCACTCCCCCGTTACAAACGTTCTCCCGTCAGGCTTTGGCAGCGGCGCTGACTGCGCCTGTGCCTTTTGATTGTCCGAGCATGACCATCAGCACCGCCGACATCAGCATGCAGCAGCCGACCACCAGCATCGGTATGATGTAAGCACCCGTCATATCCTTGAGGGCGCCGGTGATATAGCCGGCCGAAAAGCCCGCGATATTGCCGACCGTATTGATCAGCGCCACCACCGCCGCAGCTTGCGCGCCGGTGAGGAACTTGGTGGGCAGGGTCCAGAAGTTGGGCAGTGCAGCAAAAATCGAACAGGCCGTAATCGTCACCACGGCGACCGTCGATACGGGCGAGCCCATGAACAGCGCCAGCGGGATGCTCACCGCCCCGGTCAATGCCGGCAAGGCGATATGCCAGGTACGGCAACCGCGGCGCGTCGCGTCTTTCGACCAGAAGTACAGGGCGAATGCGGCAGGCAGATAGGGAATCGCGGTGATCAGGCCCTTCTGGAATACGTTGAAGGTAGTGCCAAACTGCTGCTGGAAGCCATTGATGATCGTCGGCAGGAAGAACGCCAGGGCATAAAGGCCGTAGACGAAACCGAAGTAGATCAGGCACAACACCCAGACACGGCCGTTGAGCATCGCCGTCCATATGCTCTCGTGCTTGGATGTGCTTTGCACCTCGGCTTTTTCCCGCTCGAGTTCAGCGACTAGCCAGCGCTTTTCGTCCTCATTCAGCCATTTGGCATCGGCCGGCCGGTCGACGAGATAGAACCAGGCGACCAATCCAATCGCGATGGCTGGGACCGACACGCCAAGATACATCACGCGCCATCCGGCCATGCCGAACAGGCCGTCATAGCCGATCATCCAGGCGGCCAGCGGTGCGCCCAGGACAATGGTCAACGGTTGCGCCAGATAGAACAGCGAGAGAATCCTGCTGCGGTAGCGCCCCGGGACCCAAAGACTGAGGTAGAGGATGGCACCCGGGAAGAAGCCCGCCTCGGCGACGCCGAGCAGCACGCGCAGGGTATAAAGCCCATCGACCGTCTGTACCCAGGCAAACAGCAGCGAGACCAGGCCCCAGGACACCATGATGCGGGCCAGCCATTTGCGCGCGCCATAGCGGTGAAGCGCCAGGTTGCTCGGCACCTCGAGCAGGATGTAGCCGATGAAGAAGATGCCGGAGGCCAGCCCGAACTGGGCAGCGGTCAGCCCAATGTCGCGGTTCATTCCGTTGGGACCGGCGAAGGCGATGGCGGTGCGGTCCAGGAAATTGATGAAGAACATGAGCGCGACAAAAGGCACAAGGCGCATCGAGACCTTGCGAATCGCCGATTGCTCGGTTGTAGAGACGGTGGTCATGCGGGTTCCCCTCTTGTCATTACTGTCGTAAAACCTGACGCGCTTTTTAAGAAAGCGATTGCAAACATTGTTCTAGTCCCGCCTGAATACCGGATAGGCATCGATATTTTTCAAGATCGTTCTTTCCATCAAACCGCCTCCGAAATCCTCATCTCCTGACAGGCTGTCACGTTCGCCGCGGTGAAGCACGTACTCGATTGCTCTGTTAATCAATGCTCCGCCGGAATTTGTGCGATGAGGTGATTCCTATTTGTGGTCGCAATCCCACTCTGCGATCCACCCCTTAGCAAAGCCCCCTTGGAAATAAGCCCCTAGAACTCTTGCCCGGTTACATTCTGTCACAAATCTTTTTACTTGTATACTCATATCGTGGCATGATGAGTATGCCTCTTGAGCGTTGATATTGCTCCCTGCTCTGGCGGAATCGTGGGAAAAGACACAGAAGCGGCTAACGCTCCCTACGCCACCGTGCGGATGATCGGCGAAACGCGAGGCTTTTGGACGCTTCTGCAAACACATGAGAAAACACATTTTGCATATAATGTCTCGGCTTTCTGAACACCGCTTGTCTTTGGTGTTCGAGATTCGTGGTTTTGCTAACCTGTTGGTCTGAATGTGCTTTTGGAAAGCTATCTCCCAATGTCTGAAATAAAGAAAAGAATAATTCAACGAAAAAAACTTTCGGATATTGTTTTCGAACAACTCGTCACGCTTATCCAGGAAGAAGGACTTGAACCTGGGAACCAGTTACCAGGCGAACGCGAGTTGATGGACACCTTCGGTGTGGGCCGGCCTGTCGTGCGGGAAGCGATGCAACGCCTCGCCAGCAAGGGCATGATTTCGATTCAGCACGGCGAGCGAGCTCGGGTCATCAAAGTTGACATGAACTCGATGATCAGTCAGATCGACCTCGCGGCGCGGCATCTGCTGTCCAGCTCGACTGAGAATGTCGATCATCTTCGTGACGCCCGCCTGTTTTTCGAGACAGGTTTGGTGAAAGTGGCGGCTCAACGTGCGTCGCCTGAGGATATCGACCGCCTCAACGACGCCGTCTCCTTGATGCGCAAAAATCTGGACAGCGAGTACTTCATTCCTGCCGATATGGATTTCCATCATGAGATCGCGCGAATTTCCGGAAATCCCATCTACCTCGCTGTGTCCCAGGCAATTCTTCACTGGATGGCCGATTACCGCATGGATATGCTCAGCTATAAGACCCAGCATACCGCCCTTGCCGAGCATGAGCGAATCC
>CAIXAY010000397.1 GCA_903917505.1 uncultured beta proteobacterium
GAGCCGGCGCGCAGCAGCAGCGCGGTGTCGTTGGCCTCCATGGTGCTCATGCTGCCGGAGATCTGGACGCGGCCGCCGCCGATCTCGGTGCGGATCACCGGCGCGGTAACGACTTCGCCCTTGCCCTTTTCGATCAGCAGGATGGCCATGCGCTTGCCGACGTTCTCGCGCGTGATGTCCTTGAAAATGCGCGAACCCGCCGAGTCCAGCGTCAGGTGCACCGCCGGTTCCTGGGTCTGATTGTCGAAGCCGGCCTGGGCGTCGGTCAGGCGGTCGCCGGTCAGCACCACCTGCTTCTTGATCAGCAGCGGCCGGCCGCCGCGCTCGGTGTAAAGCTCGTCACCGAAAGGCACTTGCCCGGCGATCGCGGTTTCCAATGCGCCCGGCGTTTCGTCGACCATGCGGATCTCGAGGGTCGCCGTGCGGCCGAGGATGTCCTTGGCCTTGGCGGTGTCCTGCACGCCCGGCAACTGGACGACGATGCGGTCGGCGCCCTGCTGCGCGATCACCGGCTCGGCAACGCCGAGTTCGTTGATGCGGTTGTGCAGCGTGCCCATGTTCTGCTTGATCGCCGATTCCTGGATGCGCTTCAGGGCCGCCGGTTTCAACGTGGCGAGCAGTTTCAGATCGCTGCCTTCGCCCTGGTCAGCAAGCTGCAGATCGGGCTGATTGTCGTCGAGCACCTGGCGCGCCTTGGCGCGCGTGTCCTCGTCGCGGAAGCGGATGACGATGCGCTCGCCTTCGCGGCCGATGCCGCCGTGGCGGATGTTCTTGTCGCGCATCAGGCTGCGCAGGTCGGCGCTGATCGAATCGAGGCGCTTGGTCATCGCCCCCTTCATGTCGACCTGGAGCAGGAAGTGCACGCCGCCGCGCAGGTCGAGGCCGAGGTACATCGGCAGGGCGTTGAGGTTGGTCAGCCACTGCGGCGAACTCGAAAGCAGGTTGAGCGCGACAACGTACTGCGGGTCGGCGGGGTCCGGATTGAACTGCTTTTCCAGCAGGTCCTTGGCCTTCAACTGGCTGTCGGTATCCTTGAGCCTGACCTTGACGCCGGTGGTGTCGAGGAAGGTGCCGTTGATTTCGACACCGGCGGTCTTGAGCGTCGTCTCGACGCGCTCGAGCGTCTTGCTATCGACCTTGAGCGTGGCCTTGGTGCTCGACACCTGGACGGCAGGCGATTCGCCGAAGAAGTTCGGCAGGGTGTAGATGAGGCCGAACAGCAGCGCCACGACGACAAGGATGTATTTCCAGAGCGGATAGCGGTTCATGGAGGCCGTTAAGGGGGAAAGATGAGAGTCGAAGGCGCCACAAGCGGAGGCGTTTGCTGCTACGCCTCACGCCGCTACTGCGCCCGGTTACAGATTTTCGGTTACAGATTTTTCAGCGTGCCCTTCGGCAGAACCGTCGCAATGGCGGGCTTCTGCATCTGGATTTCGACGTTTTCGGCAAAGGCGACGGTCACGAAATCGTCGCTGACCTTGGTGATGCGTCCGGCCATGCCGCCCGTCGTGATGATTTCGTCGCCCTTGGAGAGCGCTTCGACCAGGGCCTTGTGATCCTTGGCCTTTTTCATTTGCGGCCGGATCATCAGGAAATACAGCACGACGAACATCAGAATGATGGGCAGGAATTGCATGACGCTGTCCATCGGGCCGGCGGCGGCCGCTGTTTGAGCGTAGGCGTTGCTGATTAGCACTTTTTATCTCCTCGGAAAAACGATCGTAGCGTTCAAAAATTAGCGGGCTATTATATCACTCCGGCCTAGGTCTCTCTGACTTGTTCACTGCGGCCGGCGTGGAAGCTGGCCACCGTTTCGACGAGCTTGCCGGCGCCTATCGCCTCGCGCAGTTCGCGCATCAGGCACTGGTAGTAGTGGAGGTTGTGCAGGGTGTTGAGTTGCGAGCCGAGAATCTCGCCGACGCGGTGCAGGTGGTGCAGGTAGGCGCGCGAGAAATTGCGGCAGGTGTAGCAGTCGCAGGTCTCGTCGAGCGGACGCGGGTCGTTCTTGTGCTGCGCGTTCTTGATCTTGATGTCGCCGTAGCGCGTGAACAGGTGGCCGTTGCGCGCGTTGCGCGTCGGCATCACGCAATCGAACATGTCGATGCCGGTGGCGACGCCGGCGACCAGGTCTTCGGGCGTGCCGACGCCCATCAGGTAGCGCGGCCGCTCGGCCGGCAGGCGCGGCGCGGTATGCGCGAGCAGGCGGAACATCTCCTCCTTCGGCTCGCCGACCGAGAGGCCGCCGATCGCGTAGCCGTCGAAGCCGATGTCCACGAGGCCGGCCAGCGACTCGTCGCGCAGCGCCTCGTACATGCCGCCCTGGACGATGCCGAACAGCGCGTTGCTGTTTTCCAGACGATCGTGCTCGGCGCGCGAACGCTGCGCCCAGCGCAGCGAGAGGCGCATCGATTGCGCCGCTTCGTCGAGCGTGGCGGGGAAGGGCGTGCATTCGTCGAAAATCATCGCGATGTCGGATTCGAGGACGTTCTGGATGCGCATCGACTCCTCGGGGGTCAGGAACAGCTTGTCGCCGTCGATCGGCGAAGAGAACCTGACGCCTTCCTCGGAGATCTTGCGCAGCGCGCCGAGCGAGAACACCTGGAAACCGCCGGAGTCGGTGAGGATCGGGCCTTTCCAGCCCATGAAGCCATGCAGGCCGCCGTGCGCCGCGATGACCTCGAGCCCCGGGCGCAGCCACAGGTGGAAGGTATTGCCGAGGCAGATTTGCGCGCCGATTTCGGTGAGATCGCGCGGCGTCATCGCCTTGACCGTGCCGTAGGTGCCGACCGGCATGAACACCGGCGTTTCGACGACGCCGTGGGCAAGGGTCAGGCGGCCGCGCCGCGCTGCGCCGTCGCTGGCGAGAAGTTCAAATTTCATCGTTGGTTCTTTCGAGAAGCATGGCGTCGCCGTAACTGAAGAAGCGGTAGCGTTCGGCGATCGCGTGACTGTAGGCACTGCGTATTGTGCCCGTTCCGGCGAAGGCCGAGACGAGCATCAGCAGCGTCGATTTGGGCAGGTGGAAATTCGTGAGCAGCCGGTCGACGACGCGGAAGCGGTAACCGGGTGTGATGAAGATGCGGGTTTCCGCAGCGCCGGCGCAGAGTTCCCCGCTCGCCGCTGCCGCTTCAAGGGCGCGCAGGCTGGTCGTGCCGACCGCGATGACGCGGCCGCCGCGCGCGCGGGTGCGGGCGATGGCGTCGACCGTGGCTTGCGGAATATTGAAACGCTCGGCGTGCATCTGATGGTCGGCGAGATTGTGCGCGCGCACCGGCTGGAAAGTGCCCGCGCCGACATGCAGCGTCAGCCAGGCGAGTTCTGCGCCTTGCGCGCTGAGCTGCGCCAGCATGGCTTCATCGAAATGCAGGCCGGCGGTCGGCGCGGCAACCGCACCCTCGTGGCGGGCGAAAACGGTCTGGTAACGCGCTTCGTCCTCATGCTCGGCGGCGTGCGTGATATA
>CAIXAY010000398.1 GCA_903917505.1 uncultured beta proteobacterium
CGCTGCCGGCGTCTGCATCCGGCTTTATGACGAGCAGGACTACGCGCTGCGGCCGCCGTATGCCGATCCGGAAATCCTGCGCTCGTCGCTGGCCGGCGTCATCCTGCGCATGAAAGCGCTGCGCATCGGCGACGTCGAGGATTTCCCTTTCATCGAAGCGCCGCCGCCGAAAGCGATCAGCGACGGCTACCAGCTGCTGCTCGAACTCGGCGCGGTGACCGAAGACCGGACGCTGACGCCGGTGGGTCAGGAACTCGCGCAGATGCCGCTCGACCCGCGCGTCGCGCGCATGATCCTCGCCGCGCGCGAAGAGGGCTGTTTGCGCGAGGTGCTGGTGATCGCCGCGGCGCTGACCGTGCAGGACCCGCGCGAGCGCCCGCAGGAGAAACAGGGAACGGCCGATGCCGCGCACCAGAAATTCGCCGACGAGAAATCGGAATTCCTCTCCTGGCTCAAGCTGTGGACCTGGTACGTCGCCGAGATCGAGCACAAGAAATCGCAGCGCAAGCTGGTCCAGGCCTGCCACGAAAATTTCCTCTCGGCGCTGCGCATGCGCGAGTGGCTCGACATCCACAACCAGTTGCATGCGCTGGCCACCGAACACGGCTGGAAAGAAAATCAACAGCCGGCGACCTACGAGGCGATCCACCGCGCGCTGCTCGCCGGCCTGCTCGGCAACATCGGCTGCAAGTCGGAGGACTCGGGTTATTACCTCGGCGCGCGCGGCATGAAGTTCCTGATCCATCCGGGCTCGGCGCTGAACAAGAAAGCGGGCAAATGGATCGCCGCCGCCGAGATCACCGAAACGACCAAGCTCTTCGCCCGCTGCGTTGCGCGCATCGAGCCCGAGTGGCTGGTGCAAGTGGGCGCCCACCTGATCAAGAAGAGTTGGTTCGATCCGCACTGGGAGAAGAAGGCCATGCAGGTCGTCGCCTTCGAGCGCGCGACGCTCTACGGCATGGTCGTCTATCCGAACAAGCGCGTTCATTACGGCCCGATGAGCCCGCACGAAGCGCGCGAAATCTTCATCCGCCAGGCGCTGGTCGGCGGCGAAGTGGCCGAGGAATACGCGCGGCGCTGGAACTTCTACACGCACAACCACCAGCTGATGCTCGACATCGAAACGCTGGAGCACAAATCGCGGCGCCCCGACGTGCTCGTCGATGACGAACTCATTTTCGCTTTTTACGATGGCATCATTCCCGAAGGCGTGCATAGCGGCGCCGAGTTCGACCACTGGCGGCGCGAGGCCGAACGAGAAAATGCGCAGCTCCTTTATCTGAAGCGCGAAGACCTGATGCGCCACGAGGCGGCGGGGGTGACCACCGAAGCCTTCCCGCATCAGCTCCGTCTCGGCGGCGTCGAGTTTGCGCTCACTTACCATTTCGAGCCGGGTTCGCCCAAGGACGGTGTCACGCTGACCGTGCCGCTGGCGCAGCTCAACCAGATTCCGGCGGCGCGCTGCGAGTGGCTGGTGCCCGGCCTGCTCAAGGAAAAAGTCATCCAGCTGGTGAAGACGCTGCCGCAGAAGATCCGCTCGAAGCTGGTGCCGGTGCCGGACTTCGCCGCCGAGTTCGTCGACCAGGTGCAGCCGTCGGAAAAGGCGCTGGTGCCGGCGCTCGTCACTTTCATCCTGCAGTCGCGCGGGCTCAACGCGCGCGGCTGGGAGATCACCCCGGACGCTTTCCGGCCCGACGCGCTGCCGGCGCATCTGAGCTTCAACTTCAAGCTCGTCGACGAGAATGACCGGCAGCTGGCCATGAGCCGCAGCCTGACCGAGCTGCGCGGCGAATGGGGCGGCAAGGCCAAGGCGGAATTCTCCGAACTGCACGAGACGCCGTCCGAATACGCGGGGATGACAGCCTGGACTTTCGGCGAGCTGCCCGAGTTGATGGAAGTCGAGCTGGCCGGCGGCCAGAAAGTGCTCGGCTATCCGGGCCTCGCCGACGACGGCGAGAGCGTTTCCCTGAGCGTCTACGACACGCCGCAGGAAGCGCGCGAAGCGCATGCCAAAGGATTGCTGCGCCTCTTCAGCCTGCAGTTCCGCGAGCAGATCAAATACTTCGAGAAGAACCTGCCGGGGCTCACGCAAATGGCCATGGCCTTCATGCCGCTCGGTTCGCTTGACGACCTGCGCCGGCAGTTGATCGACCTGGCTTTCGCGCGTGCCTGCCTGGCCGAGCCCTGGCCGACCGATGTGCAAGGCTTCAAGGCGCGCTGCGCCGAAGCCAAGACGCGCCTGGGCCTGCTGGCCAACGAAATCTGCCGGCTGGTCGGGCTGGTCCTCGCCGACTGGCAGGCCTTGCAAAAGAAGATGACGGCTTTCAGGATCCATGCGGCCGCCGTCGCGGACATCGAGAAACAGCTCGCCCGGCTGTTCGGCAAGCGCTTCATCGCCGATACGCCCTTCGAACGCTTGCAGCACTATCCGCGCTACCTCAAGGCGATCGCCATGCGCCTCGACAAGCTCAAGGCCGATCCCGCGCGCGACGCCCGCCTGCTCGCCGAATACGCGCCCCTCTGGACGAGCTACGAACGGCGTGCCATTGTCCTCGCCAAGCAAGGCGTGCGCGATGCGCAGGTCGAACAGTTCCGCTGGCTGCTCGAAGAACTGCGCGTGCAGCTCTTCGCGCAGGAACTGCGCACGCCGGCGCCGGTGTCGACCAAGCGCCTGCAAAAGATGTGGGAAGGGATGTAAAAGGGCGAAATCACCACAACGGGCACAACGGTCACAACGAGAAGCAAAGCAGATTAGAAACGTCGCCTTATGGTCCGGCGGCCCAATTCGAATAGTTCGATTTTCGTTGTGACCGTTGTGCCCGTTGTGGTTAATCGCCGTTACGGAGGTTCGCATGCCTGAAGTGATGCTTGCGCTGCGCCGCAGCCTGACGACCCTGGGCCGCGGGCTGGGGCTGATCCTGCCCTTCTTCTGGATGGCCTGGCTCAACCGCCGCACCTTCGCCTACGATGCGCTGGCCGAGCACGCGAGCGCGGCGGAATGGCAGGAACTGTGGCGCCGGCAGGCGGCGCCCCTGTTCGTTCTCGGCCTGCTGATGGCGCTGCTCGCGCACCTTCCTTTCGTCGGCCTGCTGGCGCCCTCGCTGGCGGCGCTGGCTTACATCCATTTTTGTCTTGAAGCGCTGCGCCGCTTGCGGCAAGGTGCGCTGGTATCTACTTGAATCATTCAATTCATCCGGGAGCAGACATGAACTTTGGGGCGATCATCATCGGCGACGAGATCCTTTCGGGCAAGCGCGCCGACCAGCATTTCAATACGATTGTCGGACTGCTCGCCGCGCGCGGCTTGCGCCTGTCGTGGGCGCAGTACCTCGGCGACGAGCGCGATCGCCTTGCCGCGGCCTTGAAGCACAGCTTCGCTTCCGGCGACGTGGTCTTTTCCTTCGGCGGCATCGGCAACACGCCGGACGACCACACGCGGCAGGCCGCGGCGCAGGCGCTCGGCGTCGATCTCGTGCTGCACCCCGATGCCGAACGCGAAATCCGCGCCCGCTTCGGCGACGACACCACGCCGATACGCCTGCTGCTCGGAACCTTTCCGCGCGGCGTCGACATCGTCCCCAATCCGTTCAACCGCATCGCCGGTTTCTGCGTGCGGCATCACTATTTCCTGCCGGGTTTCCCGCAGATGGCGCATCCGATGGCCGCCTGGGCGCTCGATACCTTCTATTCCCACTTGTTCAACCGCAATCCGATGGTCGACAAGGCTTTCCTGCTGACCGGGCCGGCCGCTTACGAAAGCAGCCTGCTCGACCTGATGGAGCGCATCGTTGCCGCTTATCCCGCATTGCGCCTGTTCAGCCTGCCGTCGATCGGCCCCGACGGGCAGCGGCGGCATCTCGAACTCGGCGTCGAGGGCGAAGCCGCGCTCGTCGACAAGGCCATGGAAGAAATCAGGCAGGAAATCGAGAAGCGCGGGATCACCTGGCGCTGGCGCGACTGAAGCAGGGCCTTCGCGGCCCTGCTTATTGCGCTGGCGGCGTGACGCTCTCGGAGGGCTTGAGCGTCAGCGGCTCGCCCTTCGCTCCGGCTTGCGGCGCGTTCTTGCCTTTCGGCTGGATGATCGCGCGCACGCGCGCCTGTGCGACGCCGGTGGCGTTCTTCGATTCGCCGACACCGTTGGTGACCAGATATTTTTCGGTCAGCGCGTCGTAGGAAATGTACTGCCCGCGAACTTCGTCGAGTCCGCTCTGCACCCAGGCGCGGACGAAGAACTCGGTCTTGTCCTCGCGCGCGTTGTGCTCGATGCGCTCGGCCTCGCCTTCGACGTATTCGTCCTTGCCTTCGCGTTTCTGCTTGAACCGCGCCAGCCCGTTGGCGCCGCCGGTGGCCACGCCTTTCTGGAAACCGTCGGCATCCTGGGTGACGACCAGGCGCGCGGTGCGCAGCTGCAGCGTCCCCTGAATGAGCACGACGTTGCCCTCGAAGACCTGCACCTTGTTGATGTCGTCCATGCTGACGCGGTCGGCTTCGACATTGAGCGGTTTCTCGCGATCGGCTTTCTCGGCGTGTGCCGGTAAAGCGCAGGCGGCGATGACGATGACGGCGAGGGCATTCGACAGTTTGAATTTCATGGCGCTTTCTTCTTGGCGAATCTGCTTTCTAACACGGCGCGGGCCTGCGATTCAAGCACGTAAGTCTGCGCGCGGTTGTCCACCTGCATGCCGATGCCGGCGATCCAGGAAATACCCTGCGTGATCAGCACCGGGCTCTTGGTGTAGGCCTTTTCATTGTCGGGCAGGACGGTGAGTTGCGCCATCGTGGCGTCCATCGCCGCGTCCTTGGCCGTCGGCGCGCGATGGATATGCACATCATCGTACAAATCGACCTGCGCGCCGTCCTTGCTCGCATGTCCGCGCTCCGCGGTGACCGTCACATCGGGTTTGGGCCGGTTGAAATAAACGAGGTTGGGCTGCGTGATGTCGGTGCTGTCGTCATCCGGATAGTGGCGGATGTCGGTCGCCTTCAGCGTGTATTTCAGCTTGCCGTCGACATCGAGCTTGCGCAGCGTCGCGTCGGTGACGATATAGTCCGGGTCGTGCCGGTGCTTGCCGTCGCGCGACGGTTCCGACATCTCGGTGGCGTAGCGCAACCAGTAAGTCAGCGCGGCCAGCGCCAGCAGCACGCCGAGCGGGAACAGCGCGCTGCCCCACTGTTTCATTCTTTCGTTGCCGGCAAATAAGGCGCGAGCGCGGCGTCGAGCTTGCCCTGCGCGGCGAGAATGAATTCGCAGACTTCGCGCACCGCGCCGCGGCCGCCGATCTTGCTCGAGACCATGCGCGCGTAAGGCCTGACCATTTCGTGGCAATCCGCGGGTGCCGCCGAGAATCCGCAGGCATCCATCACATGCAGATCGACGATGTCATCGCCCATGTAACCCGCCTGTTCGGCGGGCAGACCAAGCTTGGCGAGCAGCTCGTGCATGGTCGCGAGCTTGTCCGAGATGCCCTGATAGAGCAGCTCGACGTGCAGGTTTTCCATGCGCAATTCGACGCAGCGCGCCTTGCGGCCGGTGATGATGGCCACGGTGATGCCGGCCTTCTGCAGCATGTTGATGCCGAGCCCGTCGAGGCTGTTGAAGGCTTTCATTTCAACACCGTTGTCGCTGAAGAACAGCGAACCTTCCGAGAGCACGCCGTCGACGTCGAAAGCCATCAGTTTGAGCTGGCTTGCGCGCTTTCTTGTTTCTTCGAGAATTTCCATTAGATGGCCTTGGCTTTAAAGAGATCGTGCATGTTCAGGGCGCCGATCAGCAGACCGTTTTCGTCTACCACCGGAATCTGGTTGATGCGCTGCCTGTCCATCAGTTCGACGGCTTCGGCGGTGAGTTTTTCCGGGCTCATCACGCGCGGCCCGCGCGTCATCACATCGGTCACGGTGAGCGCCGCCAGGTCGAGGCCGCTGACGATGGCGCGGCGCAGGTCGCCGTCGGTGAAAATGCCGAGCACGCGCCGCTCGGGGCTGACGACGACGGTCATCCCGATGCCGCCGCGCGAGATTTCGCGCGTCGCTTCGGCGACGCTGGCCTGCGGCGCGACGGTCGGGACGTCGGCGCCGGTGCGCATCACGTCGCGCAGGCGGGTGAGCAGGCGGCGCCCGAGCGCGCCGGCCGGATGCGA
>CAIXAY010000399.1 GCA_903917505.1 uncultured beta proteobacterium
GCCAACGTCTCGGCCGCGAGATAGCGCCAGACAACGGCGCCGCTAAGGCGAATTGACCGCTCCAGAGCAACACGCGCGCGGCCGGCCGCCATTGGCGTTGAGAGTGTTGAGAGATACGAATCGAGGGTTGTCATTGTGCGGGGTATCCTTCGGGTTGCTGCCTCTTGCCAGGCCCAGTATCTATACTCGCGCGTTATGGTCCTGTCCACTGTTTATATGTGACATACGCATATTATGCCGCGAACTGCCTGAGAGGTTCGAGTTCGGCCAATAGCTTGGCTTCGCGGTGCAAGGTCATGCGTAGCTCGGCCTCCTGGCGCTTATTGGCTTCCCACGCCGCCACGAGCATGACGGCCCAATGCGGGACGGGGTGATCCTGTCCTCCCCAATGGTAGACGCTGGCGGGATGGAGGCTGACGTGCTTGGCGAATTGGCCGCGTGTCATGCCGAGGGCTTTGAGGCTGTCGCGGAATTGCTGGCGTGTCACCGGGACCACGCATCGATGACGATTTGGAGGACGCGCGGGAGCTCGAGGGCGCCGATGGTGAGCAGCACGAAATACGCGGCGAGGCGCCACACGGGATAGAGGAGGCGCCACACCACGGGATCGGTGCGGCGCCAGCTCGGATTGTACCGCTGATGGTCGAAGGGTCCCATTGTCTGCTTGCTCCTCTCATGGGCTTGGAGCTGCACCGCGCGGGACGGTGCAACCCTAAGCCGGAGGAGGTCAGACAAGCGCCGGCATGGTGGCGAGGATCTCTGAGATATCGATTGAGCCGTGCTGCTCGATCATTGGCGCGGTAACGACACGCTCAGCAACAGCCACGGTCTGGAATACGGTGCGCGTGCTGCCGTCCGCGCTCACCATTTCCATGGCGATCTCGCGGGCCTTCTCTTTCAGCGTGGCACCTGGACCAAACCATGCGGACTCAAGCCGGCGGTCCGCGGTGCGCGAGCGCGACTCGTGGTCAACATATTCCGTCACGGCATTGAGCCAACCCCACGCGGTGCCTTGGCTGCCATCGAGGTTGGCACCCATCGCCTGCTTGTTGAGAAAGAGTTCGCCGATGCGACGTGAGGGGGAAGAGGGCTTCTCGATGTGTTTGATCTGGGCCGCGGCGTCCATCTTGGCGAAGTCCGGGGAGAAGAGTTCGGCCGTGGTCATGATGGCCTTGACCGGGTCAATCCGTGTCTCGGCCATGCGACGCAGCTGCGCCATCGACTCGGCGAACTGATCGTGGGCACGTTGAATGCCGAGGGTTTTCTTGGCTGAGCACGCGTCAAATACTGAGCGATGGTTGACCTTCACGGTGGCCTCGCTGCTGGCCATGCCGGCGCGGAGGGTATTGTTGCAGACCACGCGAACGTCCAGGTAGCGGCCCGTGGTGGCCAGGCTGCCGTCCGCTGAGCTGGCGAGTAGCATGTACCGCTTCATGCGATCGGTGCCCCCCAGGTCGATCGAGGCTTCGGCGCCGATGCGAGCGAGCGTCCAAAAGCGCTTGCCACCGAATAACAGGCCCATGGTCTCCAGGGTGAAGCCGGCCGCGCCAGTGAGGTCAGAGAAGAATTCGACGGTCTCGCGAGGTTGCACGATTTTATAGTCAGTGCCGACAACGCCCATGATCGCGCGATTATCCTCGCGATATAGCACCTTGTGATCAGGATCGTTCAGCATGACATCGCCGGCCTGGAACTCCACCGGCGCGGACAGGAATTCCGTATCCATGCCGGAGGCCTTGAGCCATTCCGGGATCGAGGCATCCGCGGGAAGCGACTGGCCGAGACCATGCCATGGCGTCTTGCCAGAGTAGGCCATCTGAGCGGTGCCGTTAACGATTGAGAGTTCATGAGCCATGGTGCGGTGTCCTCTGTTATTCGCCTCTTGCCAGGCGGCCGGGGTATCCGGTGACCAGAGATATATGTGATCGCGCCGTATCCGTCAACCGTTAATATGAGGCCAGCGGAATAAATATGCGGATATCACATTTATACGTTGACGGCCGATCATATCACCGCGTATATGATGTCCACGCCCGGCAAGGGGCTTAGAGGAGTATCC
>CAIXAY010000400.1 GCA_903917505.1 uncultured beta proteobacterium
GCATCTGGGTCTGCCCGACAAGAACGACGTCAAGGAAGGCATCATCACCTACAAGCTCGCCGCGCACGCCGCCGACCTCGGCAAGGGGCACCCGGGCGCGCAGATTCGCGACAACGCCTTGTCCAAGGCGCGCTTCGAGTTTCGCTGGGAAGACCAGTTCAATCTCGGCCTCGATCCCGACAAGGCCAAGAGCTTCCATGACGAGACGCTGCCCAAGGAATCGGCCAAGGTCGCGCATTTCTGTTCGATGTGCGGCCCGCACTTCTGCTCGATGAAAATCACCCAGGATGTGCGCGACTACGCCGCAGCGCAAGGTCTCGACGAGAAAGTCGCGCTGGAAAAAGTGGCCGCGGAAGGAATGGAAGTGAAATCGGTCGAGTTCGTCAAGAGTGGCGCCGAGGTCTACCGCAGAGTTTGAGCGGGCAGTGGCAAGATCCTGCAGCGCGCCGCATGTCGAACGGCGAGGCGAAGGCGATACACTGCAGGATTGAAGGGGAGCGTGACAAGGGACAGGCACCAGGAGGCCGCTGGAGATAGGCATGTCGCTGCATAAGTTCCTGACCCGGCTGATCGTGCTGTGCATCTCGCCGCTGATGCTGCTGGCCGCGTATCTGACTTTCGATCAGGTGCAAACCCTGCGCGCGGCCCGCGACCTCGAAGCGGCCCAGCGCACCCGGAACTTCGCCATCACCGTCGACCAGTTTCTCAATTCGCGCATCGCCGCCCTGCAGATTCTCGTCGCTTCGCCGCTCGCCGGCGGAGTCCCGCGCTGGCGCGAACTCTATCAGGAAGCCCAGGGCTTTCGCCGCAGCTTCGGCAGCGACGTCATTCTCGCCGACAAAGACCAGCGCGTCGTGTTCCACACCCGCCTGCCCTTTGACAGCCCGCCAGCCGCATTGGCGCAGCGCGGCGGCGGTTCAGCCGCAGCGGCGGCGCTGGAAAGCGGCCAGCCGGCGGTCGGCGACGTATTCGTCGGCTCGGTCACCGGTGAAACCCTGGTCGGCGTTGCCGTACCCGGGTTGCGCGAAGGCAGGCCCGATTTCGTGCTGCTCACGCCGCTGCAGACGCAACTCTTCCAGCAGCGCATCGAAAAAGTGGCGCTGCCGGCCGGCTGGACGCTTGCCCTGCTCGACGGCAAAGGCCAAACGATCGCCCGTGCGCCAGCCGTCCCGGATCGCGCCGGCGCGGTCGAGGCGACGGGTCATTTCATCGCGCATTCGGAGGTCGCGCCGTGGACCGTGGTGCTCGAGATTCGCCGCGACATTTACCGCGCACCCGTGGTCGAGGCCAGCACCGCCCTGGCGGTTGCGCTCCTCGGGGCGACGCTGATCGGCATCCTCGGCGGCATGCTGGCCAGTCGCCGGCTGGCCCGCTCGCTGACGTCGCTGGGACGGCCGTCCGCAGCAGCGGCGCCGGATATCGCCGAAGTCGCCGCGGTGCGCCGCCTGCTCGACGAATCGGCGCTGCGCCGGGACAGCGCGGAGGCCGCGCGGCGCGAGAGCGAATTGCGTTTCCGGACGACTTTCGAGCAGGCCGCAGTGGGAATCGCCCTGCGCTCTCCCGACGGTCACTGGCTACGCGCTAACCCGAAGCTGTGCAGCATCGTCGGTTACTCCGCGGACGAACTCCTGGGCAAGACCTTTCACGACATCACGCATCCCGATGACTTGCCGGCGGAGATCGACTACCTGCGCCGCATGCTGGCCGGCGAGATCGACACCTATTCGATGGAGAAGCGCTACCTGTGCAAGGGCGGCGCCGCAGTGTGGACCAATGTGACGGTCGCCTTGGTGCGCCGAGCCGATATGACTCCGGACTACTTCATCGCGATTATCGAGGACATCGAAGCGCGCAAGCGGGCCGAGGAGGAAATTCGCAATCTCACCGCCAGCCTCGAGCAGCGTGTCGAAAAGCGCACCGCCGAACTGATCGCCACGAACAAGGAGCTCGACACTTTCGCCTACGCGGTATCGCACGATTTGCGCGCGCCGCTGCGCGCCTTGAACGGCTTTTCGCAGGCGCTCATCGAAGATTACGGCGAGCGCCTCGAAGGCGACGCGAAGAATTACCTCGAGCAGATCGTCATCGCCAGCCGCAAGATGGGCGAACTCATCGACGGCATGCTCGCGCTCTCGCGCAGCACACGCGGGCAATTGCGCCACGACACGATCGACCTGTCGGCGCTGGCCGCCCGCGTGCTGGCCGATCTGGCGAGATCCTATCCGGAGCGCGTCATGGCCATCGACATCGAGCCGGGACTGACGGTCAGCGGCGACGCGCACATGCTCGAGGCGGTCATGCTCAACCTGCTCGGCAACGCCTGGAAGTACACCAGCAAGACCGCCGCGCCGGCCATCCGTGTCTATTCCGGCGAGATCGACGGCCGGCGCGCGATTTGCGTCGCCGACAACGGCGCCGGCTTCGACATGGCTTATGCCGCGCAACTGTTCCAGCCTTTCCGCCGGCTGCATCGCCAGGACGAGTTCCCGGGCATCGGCATCGGGCTCGCCACCGCGCAGCGCATCATCCGCCGCCACGGCGGCGAGATCCACGCCAAGGCCGCGCTCGGCGCCGGCGCGACCTTCTGCTTCACGCTCGCCGACGATGCCGGGGCCGCCGCATGATCCGGGCCGGAGGCTGCGGCGGGTGCACATCGCCCGGGCACCCTTCGGCGTATCATCGGTCAACACGGTGATGAATTTGACGCCGTCGCTGTGCCGGCGCGGTCGTATTCCCCGCGCGGCGAACAGCAAGGAAGGATAGCAATGACCCGAAAATGCATTCTGCTGGTTGAAGACAATCCGCAAGACGAAATGCTGATTCTGCGCGCCCTGAAGAAAATCAATCTGGCGAACACCGTCGATGTCGTGCGCGACGGCCAGCAGGCGGTGGACTTCCTGTTCGGCGAAAACGAATTTGCCGCGCCCGCGGCGCACGAGCTGCCTGCGGTCGTGCTGCTCGACATCGGCCTGCCCCGCCTCTCCGGGCTCGAGGTCCTCGGGCGGCTGCGCGCCGATCCGCGCACGCGGCTCCTGCCGGTAGTCATGCTGACTTCGTCCGACGAAGAGCGCGACCGCGTCAAAAGCTATCAGAACGGGGCCAACAGCTTCGTGCGCAAACCGCTCGACTTCGCCGAATTCGCCGAGACGGTGGCCCGCCTCGGCATCTACTGGCTGGCCACCAACGAAGCGCCGTAAGCGGGCCGGATCATGATCAATCTTCTGTACATAGAAGACGATCCGGCGGATTTCCAGTTGCTGGTTCGCCATTTGCAGCGCCAGGGACTGGCCGCCAACGTCATCCGCGTCGACGACCTCGCCGGCCTTTCCGGGGCCTTGGGCGACACGGCATGGGACGCGGTGCTCGCCGACTACAACGTTCCGAAAATGCCGTTCCACGCGACGCTGGCCTCGCTGCGCGAGAGGCTGCCGGATTGCCCGATCATCCTGGTCTCGGGCTCGGTCGGCGAGGAAGCGGCGGTCGAACTGCTCAAGCAGGGCGTCTGGGATTTTGTCCTCAAGGACAATCTCGCCCGGCTGTGCCCGGCGATCGATCGCGCGCTGCGCGACAGCGCCGAGCGCCGCACGCGACGCGAGGCCGAGCACGCCCTGCAGGAAAACGAGGAGCGTTTTTGCCTGATTGCCGCGACGCTCGCCGAAGCGATCTGGCTCGCCGATGCCGAGCTCAAGCGGATCTTCTACGTCAGTCCCGCTTACGAAGCGATATGGCAGCGTTCCTGCGCCTCGCTCTACGAAAATCCGCGCTCCTTCCTCGACGCGATCCATGCCGACGACAAGCCGCGGGTGATCGCTTACAGCAAGGCGGCACAAGCGAACGGCCGGCCCTTCGAGTATGAATTCCGCGTGCTTAGGCCCGACGGCTCGATGTGCTGGGTGGTCAATCGCGGCTTCCCGGTGATCACCCCGGACGGGCGGCCGACGCGCTTCGTCGGCGTCGCCGAGGACGTCAGTGAGCGCCACCGCACCGAGGAGCGGTTGCGCCAGGCGGCGACGGTTTTCGAGAGCACCCAGGAAGCCGTGATGATCACCGACCTCGAGAGCCGCATCGTGGCGGTCAACAAGGCTTTCACCGACATCACCGGCTATCGCGAAGACGAAGCGCTCGGCGAAAAGACCAAGATCAACCGTTCGGGCCGGCACAAGCGGAAGTTTTACCAGGTCCTGTGGGCCAGCCTGCTGAGCGATGGGCAATGGCAGGGCGAGATCTGGAATCGCTGCAAGAGCGGCGAGGTGTACCCGGCCTGGCTGACCATCTCGACGGTGCGCGACGAGAGCGGCCGGCCGACGCATTACGTCGGCGTGTTCAGCGACATCAGCCAGCTCAAGCACAGCGAGGAGCAACTGGCGCACCTCGCGCATTACGACCCGCTGACCGACCTGCCCAACCGCCTGCTCCTGCAGTCGCGGCTCGAGCACGCGGTCAGCCGCGCCCGGCGCGACAAGCAGCGGGCCGCCGTGCTGTTCATCGACCTCGACCATTTCAAGAACATCAACGACAGCTTCGGGCATGTCGTCGGCGACCGTTTGCTCGTCGATGTGGCGCGACGCTTGCGCGAGCGCGTTCGCGACGAGGATTTTTTCGGCCGTTTCGGCGGCGACGAGTTTCTGCTGATCCTCGAGCCGATCGCCGAACCCGACGAAGCCGCTCTGGTCGCGCGCGATATCCTGGCTGCGCTGGCGACGCCGTTTCACCTGGCGGGCGGCAGCGAGGCCTTCATCGGCGCCAGCGTCGGCATCAGCATCTTTCCCGACGACGGCCGCAGCGCCGCCGATCTGCAGCGCGAAGCCGACACCGCGATGCACCGGGCCAAGGAAAGTGGCCGCAACCGCTTCTGCTTCTACACCGCTGACATGAACGCCAATGCGATGGCGCAACTCGAACTCGAAGCCGCCTTGCGGCGCGCCCTCGAACGCCAGGAGTTCCTGCTCTATTTCCAGCCCAAGCTCGACCTGCACAGCGGCCGCATCGTCGGCGCCGAGGCGCTGATCCGCTGGCAAAGGGCCGGCGCCGGCCTGGTCTCGCCGGCGGAATTCATTCCGCTCGCCGAGAAGACGGGTTTGATCATCGCCATCGGCGCCTGGATCATCGATGCGGCCTGCCGGCAGTTGCACGACTGGCGCGCAGCGGGCTGGTCCGACCTGCGCCTGTCGGTCAATGTCGCCGGGCCGCAGTTCAATTCGAGCGAGCTTGCCGAGGTCGTCGCCCAGGCCCTGGCGCGCCATGAAATACCGCCGGCCTGCCTCGAACTGGAAATGACCGAGAGCATGTTGATGAGCGATCCCGAGCAGACCATCACCATCCTCAAGGCCTTGAAGAAGATCGGCGTCAAGCTCTCGCTCGACGACTTCGGCACCGGCTATTCGAGCTTCGCCTATCTGTCCCGCTTCCCGATCGATACGCTCAAGATCGACCAGTCCTTCGTGCACCATATCGTGACCGAACCCGAAGCGGCGATGATCGCGGTCACCATCATCGACCTCGCGCACCGCATGAATCTCAAGGTGATCGCCGAAGGCGTGGAATCCGAGGCGCAACTCGGCTACCTGCGGATGCGCAACTGCGACGAGATACAGGGCTATCTGTTCGCGCTGCCGGCCAACGGCACGGCCAAGGAACTCGCCGAACGGCGGACCATCCTGTCGCCGCCCACGCCAAACAGCCGGCGCCAGCGCACCCTGCTGCTCGTCGATGATGAGGAAACCGTCGTCGCCGCCTTGTGTCACCTGCTGCAGCCCGACGGCTACCGCATTCTGACGGCTGGCAGCGGCAATGCCGGGCTTGAGTTGCTGGCTCAGAACGAAGTAGACGTCATCGTTTCGGATCAGCAGATGCCGGAGATGACCGGGGTCGAATTCCTGCGGCGGGTGAAGACGATGCACCCGCAAACGGTACGCATGGTGCTATCGGCCTATACCGACCTGCAGTCGATCACCGACGCGATCAACGAAGGCTCGATCTACAAGTTCCTCACCAAACCCTGGGAGGCCGAACTGTTGCGCGCCAACATCAAGGAGGCGTTCCGCTATCGCGAACTCGCCGATGAGAACCTCCGGCTGCAATCCGAAGCCCAGGTTGCCAACCGCGAACTGGCGCAAGCCAATGCCAGGCTGCGTGAAATCCTTGCCGAGAAGGAGCGCCTGGAGCAGGTACCGAAGGGCGGATAAGTCAGCGGCCAGCGTACAAGCTGGCCGCCGGCAATAAGGCAGGAAATCCGGAGCGGGAGCGCCGGGTCAGACCTCGTCCTCGACGAAAATGGTCATTCCGACAGCGTGAATGCTGGCGTACTTGGCCTCGTTTCTGGCCACCCATTTGTCGACGCCGTCGAGGGTCAGATTCTTTGCCAGGACTTGTCCGGTGCGTTTGCAAATTACACGGTACATGATTGCGATCCTTTCATCTGCGCCTAACAGCTCCGCCCGCCTGGGGATTCAGCGGGGCGCTGAGCGAGGGTACACAATAGGAAGGTGGCGCGCTTCTGTCTGTTGCCCGTCTAAGGCGTTTGTGTAACGGAATGTAATTGTGGCAGGGAAATTGCTACCGTCGCGGCCGCATTGTACCAAAGCGCATGAACAGATAGCCGCCGGCCAGCCCGCCGAGATGCGCGAAATGGGCGACGCCTTCCTGCGTCCCGGTCACGCCGAGGTAGAGTTCGAGCGCGCCATAGACGGCGACGAACACCGGCGCGCGCATCGGGATCGGCGGAAAAAGCGGAATCACCACGCGGTTCGGAAAGAGCCGGGCAAAGGCCAGCAGCAGCCCGAAAACGGCGCCCGAGGCGCCGACCGTCGGGTAGCTCGCCCCGGACAGGGCGGCGACGATCAGTTGCAGCGCTGCGGCCGACAAGGCACAGACCAGGTAGAAAATCAGGTAGCGGCGGCTTCCCCAGACGCGCTCGACGTCGCTGCCGAACATATAGACGCCGAACATGTTGAACAGCAAGTGTGTGAAACCGGCGTGGACGAAAGCGTAGCTCAGCACTTGCCACGGCATGAAATAGGGACCGATCGGCCACAGCGCGAGCTGCACGCCGAGCGACGTGCCGAGCACTGTTTCGGCGAAGAACATCACAACGTTGGCGATAATCAGGGCTTGCGTGACCGGAGGCAGAGCGAACATGGGGCGGCCTTTGCAGGGGATGACGCTGGCGTCACGATCAGCCAAAGGCAACGCCGGTGCGCCTAAAGTTCAATGCGCGGCGCGCGGACACGAGGCTGACACTCGGGAAGCCGATCGCCGCGGGACTCCTCTGATGTGCCCGGCGACCCGCAAAGCGCGAGGCGTCTTGCCCGTCCGGCAAGGCCTCGGCATGGCCCCTGCGAACGGCCGGGTGCCGCGCGTCGGCAGCTTTCCGTGGAAGACCGGCGCGCTTCACGCTTGCACCGTATTCACAAATTCACGGGTGAAGGTGTCATTCAGGTTGATCGGCCTGCCAGGAGCGAGCGCGCTCGTGCTCGGACCCATTCATTTCTGATAAGCTTCGCGCTTCATCACGCGCCGGGGCGCCGCAGCTGAAACGCGGCAACTCGGCGGCACGACCAGCCGCGCGATACATTCCGGCCCCAACATTTAGTCGAGACGGCTGTGAATATCATCCCGGCAGCACCCTCTGGCGCGGCAGGCAAAACGGTCGGCATCGTCCCGCTGTTCCTGACCTGGCTGCGCATCGGCTTCACCTCTTTCGGCGGCGGGGCGATTACCCAGTACCTGATCCAGGAAAGCTTCATCTACAAGAAGCAATGGATCAGCGCCGAAACCTATTCGACCATCATCGCGATGTGCCAGATCGCGCCCGGCACGAATATCATCAGCTACACGATCATCATCGGCAAGCGGCTCGCC
>CAIXAY010000401.1 GCA_903917505.1 uncultured beta proteobacterium
CCTTGAACGCGCTGTAAATCTTGAAGATGTCGTGGCCGCCGCGATTCAGGAGCCAGACGTCGGCGTCGGTCCAGTCGGCGACGAGTTCCTTGAGTTCGGGCGTGTTGAAGAAGTGCTCGCGCACGTAGGCGCCGTCCTTGGCCTTGTAGTTCTGGTAATCGCCGTCGACGGCTTCCATCATGCGCTTCTTCAGGATGCCTTTCTTGTCGCGCTCGAACAGCACATCCCAGTGGCGGCCCCAGATCAGCTTGATGACGTGCCAGCCGGCGCCGCGGAAAGAACTCTCGAGTTCCTGGATGATCTTGCCGTTGCCGCGCACCGGACCGTCGAGGCGCTGCAGATTGCAGTTGATGACGAAGATCAGGTTGTCGAGTTTTTCGCGCGAGGCCATGCCGATCGCGCCGAGCGATTCGACCTCGTCGGTTTCCCCGTCGCCGAGGAAGGCCCAGACCTTGCGGTCCTTGCCTTCGATGAAGCCGCGGCTTTCCATGTACTTCATGAAGCGCGCCTGGTAGATCGCCTGGATCGGGCCGAGTCCCATCGACACCGTCGGGAAGCGCCAGAAATCGGGCATCAGCCACGGGTGCGGGTAGGACGACAAGCCCTTGCCATCGACTTCGCGGCGGAAGTTGTTGACCTGCTCGTCGGTCAATCGGCCCATCAGGTGCGCGCGCGCATAGACGCCGGGAATCGAGTGCCCCTGGAAGAACACCAGGTCGCCGCCGAAGGTGTCGGTCTGGGCACGCCAGAACCAGTTGAAACCGACGTCATAAAGCGCGGCGCAGGACGCGAAGGAAGCGATGTGGCCGCCGACGTTGGTGTCGCGATTGGCGCGCACGACCATGGCCATGGCATTCCAGCGCAGATAGTTGCGAATGCGGATTTCGATCGTGGCGTTGCCCGGATACTTGGGTTGCAGATCGACCGGGATGGTGTTCACATATTCGGTCGTCGCGCTATAGGGAATGTCTATCCCTTCCTCGCGCGCCTGCTCGATCATTTGCTCGATCAGAAAATGCGCCCGGTCTATCCCTTCCTTGTCGATGACGCCGGCCAAAGCTTCCTGCCATTCTCGCGTCTCTTGCGGATCCGCATCGGTGGCGGCGGACATCGGGACGTTTGCGGGTTTTACTGCCATGAGGGATCTCCTGGTCTGCACGTGAATAACTTGCCCTTATCCCCGGTGGAAGGGGAAACAGCAAGGATAATATATAGTCGCGAAGGGAAGTGCGCCGAGATGGCGATCGCGCCATTTTATACCACATTGTAAAATTACGTTTTTCATCGTGCAATACGACTCTTTTTTCACTCGGCAGTTCAACGCGAATGAGATGCGCGACGATAAGCCCGATTCAAATTTGCATGGCAATTTCTGGAGAAATGAAATCAATGAAGTACCGATTGGTCGCGCTCGATCTCGACGGCACCTTGCTGGACAGCCGCTTGCAAATTCGCAGTGGAACGATGAGCGCATTGAATCTCGTGCGGGCGCAGGGCGTGCAGGTCATGATCGTCACCGGCCGGCATCACGTTGCCGCCTACCCGTACTGGCGGCAGCTTGGACTCGAGCTGCCGGCGATCTGCTGCAATGGCGCCTATCTGTATGACTACGCGGCGCAACGCCCGCTCGCCGGCGATCCGCTGACGCGCGCGGAAGCGCGCGGCCTGCTGGCGCTGGTGCGCAAGCATTCGATTCGCGCGATGATCTATGTCAAGGACTTCATGGCCTATGAAAGCATGGACGCGCACCTTGGAAGAATGCTCGATTGGGCGGGGTCGCTGCCCGAAGACATGCGGCCGCGCATTGAAGCGGTGCCATCGTATGAGCGCCTGGTGGAAGAAGCCGGGACGATCTGGAAGTTCACGGCGGCCGGCGAGGACCGGCCGGCGCTCGCCGCTTTCGTCGCCGAAATCGAGGCGACCCTGGGCCTGTCTTGCGAGTGGTCGGGGGCGACGCGGCTCGACATCATTCGCGCCGGCAACAGCAAGGGCAATCGCCTGCTCGAGTGGATCGCCGGCCAGGACATCGCCGCGGCCGAAGTGATCGCCTTCGGCGACGAACAGAACGACATGGATATGCTGCGCGTCGTCGGCATGGGCGTGGCCATGGGCAACAGCCATGCCGAGGTGCAGGCCTGCGCCGACCGGGTCACCGGCGGCAACGACAGCGACGGCATCGCCGATACCCTGCGCCGCTTTGTGCTGACAGCCTGAGCACATTCACGATAAAATGGCGAACTTCGCCGTGACCGGGTGCGCGCCATCGGGTCGCCGCCCCATGTCGGTCACCAGCGGCTGTCCTTTTTGAATGACTCAGGAGTAATCAAATGGTATCTCAGGCTTCTCTGGCCAATGCAATCCGCGTGCTCTCCATGGACGGCGTGCAAGCCGCCAATTCAGGGCATCCGGGCGCGCCGATGGGCATGGCTGAAATCGCCGTGGCCTTGTGGAACCGGCATCTCAAGCACAATCCGGCCGACCCGAAATGGCCTAACCGCGACCGCTTCGTGCTGTCCAACGGCCATGCCTCGATGCTCCTCTATTCGCTGCTGTACCTGACCGGCTACGACCTGCCGCTCGACGAACTCAAGCATTTCCGCCAGTTGCACAGCAAGACGCCAGGGCATCCCGAATACGGCCACACGCCGGGCGTGGAAACGACCACCGGGCCGCTCGGCCAGGGCTTCACCAACAGCGTCGGTTTCGCGCTCGCCGAAAAGCTGCTGGCCAGCGAATTCAACCGCGACGGTTTTCCCATCGTCGACCACCGCACCTACGCCTTCATGGGCGACGGCTGCATGATGGAAGGCATTTCGCACGAAGCGGCGTCGCTCGCCGGCGTCTGGAAGCTCTCGAAGCTGATCGCTTTTTATGATGATAATGGCATTTCAATCGATGGCCATGTCAAAGGCTGGTTTGCCGACGA
>CAIXAY010000402.1 GCA_903917505.1 uncultured beta proteobacterium
CATGCAATCGCGAGGTGTCGAAACAGGATTGCCTTCACCGCGTCCAGCACGAAAGCGAAGACCAGCGCGGCGGCGAACAGGCCGGCCACAATCGCGATCGGCAGGGCCGTCATCAACCAGCCATTGACGGCCAGCAGGCTGAAGATGGCCAGATCCGCGACCGAGGAAACCAGCAGCCATCGCCCGGGGCACGAACTCCACAGGTGTTGCCGCTCGCGCGCCACGTAGAACACCGCCTGGCCGCTGAAGACGAGCGTCACCACGGTCATCGTGCGCAGCGTCAGGATATCGAGGCCGAGAACGAACTTGCCGGTGGCCAGGCAGGCGACGCAAAAGAACAAATCGAACAGGCCCATGACCACGCCCGCCACGGTCAGGTTGCCGATCTTCCAGACGCTCGGCCGCGGCGATGGCCTGACGTTGTCGGTCGATGAGGACATGGCCAGGAAGTCGCCGACGACCATCATCAATACCATCAGCATCGGCGTCAGGATCGCCTGGTCGGTGATGATCAGGCCCATGGTCAGGAACAGTACCTGGACAACCTTGTGGATGATGGAGCGCAAGGTATAGGTCAGGATGCGCTGGAAGGTGGTGCGCCCTTCCTTGACCGAAGTGACGATGCCGCCGAGGCCAGGCTCGGTGAGCACGATGCCGGCCGCCGATTTGGCGACGTCGGTGGCCGTGGACACCGCAATCCCCATTTGGGCCTGGCGCAGCGCCGGCGCGTCGTTGGCTCCGTCGCCGCACATGCCGACGATATGGCCGCTCTTCTGCAGCGCCTGGACGAGGCGATACTTGTCTTCCGGCAGGACGCCGGCAAAGATCGAGAACTTGTCCGCCGCGATATCCTCGGGCAGGGGTGTCGTCGCCCAGACTGGCCCGGAGATGCCGATCGAATGGGCGACAAATTCCGCAGTGGTCCGGGCATCGCCGCTCACCATGACCGTGCGCACGCCGAGGCCGGCGAGCTCCGCGACGAGCGCTGCCGAGTCCTCGCGCGGCGGATCGCTGAGCGCGATGAGCCCGGACAACTGCAATTTATCCGCCGCACCCGAGGCCACGGCGAGCACCCGGTAGCCCTTGGCCTGCAGCTCATCGACGCCGCGCGCCGCGTCCGGCGACGCTTCGCACAGGCCCATCACCACGTCATACGCGCCCTTGACGGCGCGAACGAGTTCGCCGCTCGCCAGCCGAACCGATGCTTCCGAACGCTTCACGGCCGGATCGAAGGGGACGAAGGCGACCAGTGCCGGCGCGTCGCCGACGGCCTGGCGCGCCGCTGCCGCGCGGATGGCGACATCGACCGGATCCTGTCCGCCATCGGAACTCGCCAGCGCGGCCAGCGCCAACAGGTGCGCTTCATCGAAGCCGGGCATCGCGCTGACGGACATGACGGCAAGCGCGTTGCGCGTCAGGGTGCCGGTCTTGTCCGAGCAGAGAACGTCGATGCCGGCGGCTTCATCGACCGCCGACAGGCTCGTCGGCAGCACGCCCTGGCGCGCCAGCGCGCGCGCGCCGACGGCCGCCGCGAGGGTGAACATCGACGGCAAGGCCACCGGTATCGACGAGAGGAGGGCGACGAGGACCAGCGGGATGATGTCGACGAGCGGCATCGGCAGCAGCAGCGCGTAGACGGTCAGCAAGACGGTGACGGCGCCGTTGAACAGGGCGAGGTTGCGCACCACGTGCAGAATGATTTTCTGCTGCGAGCTTTCGACCTTGGCGCTGCGCACGAGCTCCGCCGTGCGGCCGAATTTGGTGCGTTCGCCGGTGGCGATGACCTGCGCCAGCGCTTCGCCGCGCCTGACCAGCGCGCCGGCATAGGCCTCGGAGCCGGCGCCGGCTTCGACCGGAAGCGATTCGCCGGTCAGCATCGACTGGTCGATCAGGATCGAGCCCTCGATCAAACGCACGTCCGCGGCAACGACCGATCCGAGCGAAAGCTTGACCACATCGCCAGGCACCAGCATGGCCGCGGGGACCGTTGCCCAGGTCCCGTCGCGTCTTGCCGAGGCGACCAGCGCCAGCCGCGATTTGAGCGCATCCAGCGTCGCCTGCGCACGCCCCTCCTGGAAAAAACCCAGCGCCGAATTGAAGATCAGCAGCAGCGCGACGACACTGGCTTCGACATAGTCGCCGAGGACGAGCTGCAGAACGATCGCCGCCTCGAGCATCCACGGCACCGGCGCCCACAGCTTCTGCAGGGCGCGGCGTACCGGATGCTGCGCGACATCGGCAATGGCGTTGGCGCCGTCTTGATCGAGAAGGCGCCGCGCTTCGGCGCTCGTCAAGCCGGCGGGCAAATCCTTGGTCACGAGATTATCGGGCATGGCGGCCGGGATTCATCGCATTAACTCATCACGTCGATAGCGCACGCTTTTGCTTCGGTATCGGCCGCGAGCAAGCACTCTGATCGCGAGTGCTCTCTCCATCCTTGACGAAACGATTTGACCGGTGCCGAATTTCCTCAATGCGATCGTGCGCCACCGGAACGCGATCGGGACGGAATCGACGGCATCGCGTGCGCAGCGGGAGCGCCCCGGTAAGCATGCTGGCGCGCGGGATTCCCTGCCTGTTGCGGGCGATGATCGCCGCCGCGAAACGGCGCCACGCGGTAGCCGGGAGCCCAGCCGCCGTAGTCGGCACCGAAGGGTTCGTAGTAGTCGAAGCCGATGCCAACGCCGCTGTCATAGCCGTAGCCGTAGCCTTCGGGGACGACGGCGCAACCGGACGACAGCGCGGCGAACAAGCCGATGACCAGAGCGATTGCCGACCAATGCAAGAATGACGTTTTCACTTGCCCACCTCTTTGCTGTCAGCGTCGGTCCATTCGAGGAGTCCGAACGGCGCCCCGAGCGGATCGGCGACCACCGCGACCTGGCCGCCGTGGCGATCGACCCGCGGTTCGACGAGCACGTGGCCGCCGAGCGCGACGACCTTCGCCGTCATCTTGACGGCATCGACGACGCGGATGTAATTGAGCCAGTGGGGATGGGCCAGCGGCCTGTTCGCCGGCAGCGTATTGGCGCTCGCGCGGGCATAGTCGTCAGCGGCCAGCAGCAGATGCTGGCTGCCTTCGTCGGCGGGCAGGTCGAAGACTTCGTAGTCGAACAGCGTCTGGTAGAAAGCCGCGTCGCTGTCCGGGTCGCGCGTGATCAGCGAACTCCAGATCCATTCTCCCGGCGCAGCGAGTGCGTCGGAAGGATCGCCGCTGCTCGACGCGAGGAGCGCGAAAACGGCGCCCTGCGGATCGGCGAAGACCGCTTCGCGGCCGCGCTCGGGGAGGCTGCGCGGCTCGAGGAGCAGCTTCGCGCCGTGTTGCAATGCCACCTTCTTTGCCGCGTCGACGTCGCGCACGGCGATGAAAGTCAGCCATGCCGGTTGCCGCTTTTCGCCTGCCGGAACCGCTTTCTGGATCAGTCCGGCGACCAGGTGACCGTCGAGATAGGCGCCTGCGTACCTCGAGCCACGGTCCTGGAAGTCACGAAACGACCAGCCGAACAAGGCTGCGTAGAAGTGTTTGGCGGCATCGATGTCCGGCGTCACCAGTTCGACAAAAATCACTTTGCCGACGTGATGCTCGTGGCTGGCGGGTTCGACGAGCGCGGGCAAAGGCGGCGGGGCGGCGAAGGCCGGCGCCGAGTTCGCAAGACCGAGCAGTGCGGCGAGGACGGCGCGGCAAAAGTATTTCCGTATTCGGTCGGGCTGCAACGCCAGTGCCGCGATCCGGGCTGGCGTAGTCGAGCCGATCGGGCTTGAACTCTGTTGCTGATGCATTGTTGGCTCCGCATTTTTGTTCCGCTGGCATTGACGGTACGGCGATAGCGTGCGGCCGTCCGTACGCCACCGCACAAAGATCCCGGCGGTATTGCCTGGTGCGGAAAGGAAGCGCCGGGCGGCATGCTCAACGGCCGCCCGGAAATCTCTGCGATTAGCGGCGTGAAATCACAAATCGCCTTTGCTGATCCACCGCGTGTGCACCGGTTCCGTGGACCGGGGCGGCCGCGGTCGCTGGCGATGGTTTACAGTTTCTTGTGGCTGCCGTCGCACAAGGGCGCCTTGCCGCTGTGCTTGCAGCCGCAGAAATAGGCCGTTCCGGTCGTCTCGGCCTTGTATTCCATTGGCGTGAAAGCGCCACCCTTGTGGCTGCCGTCGCAAAACGGCTGTCCGGCGCTCTTGCCGCAGGCGCACCACCAGTAGCTCTTGCCCGCTTCGACGGCAGCGGCATAGGGGGCTTTCTGGGCGATCGTGGGAATCTTGTCGGTCATGATTTTTGTCCTTTTTGTATAAATTGTCAGGCTGCCGCGAGCAGCTTCGTGCTGGCCAGCACGGCGCGCACTTTCGCTGCATCGTCCTCGCTACCATGCACCATGAGGATGTACTTGTCGACTTTCAATGCCGTTTCGTACTTGATCACCTGATCCTTGGGCACGCCGATCTGGGTCAATGCCGCGCCAATTGCCGACAGACCGCCGACGACCACCGCGCCTTCGAGCGCACTGACCAGCGCGGCGACCATCGGTCCGGCCATGGCCACCAGTCCGAGGCCCGGCAGGAAGAACACCGCCGGGCCGAGCAGCAAGCCCCAGATACTGCCCCAGAAGGCACCGGCGCCACCCCAGGTCTTGATCCTGTCACCCGCAGTGTAGAAGCCGAGCGGGTGCTCTTCGGTGTGATAGCCCTTGCCGACCAGCGAAAGTTTCTTCATGTCGAAGCCGGAACGGCTCAGCGTCTGAATGGCGTCTTCCGCTTCGACGTGGGTGTTGAAAACATAAAACGGTAAATTGTTGTTCTCCACGATTCTTCCTCAGTTGGCGACGATGACGTAGTCTTTGACATTGCGCACGCCGGCGGAACCCCAGGCGGCATGCACCACGAGCTCATGTTCGGCCGAAGTGGGCACGGTCCCGGTCAGCGTGACTTCGGTACCGTCGATATCGATCACGATATTTTGCGTATCGGTCGTGGCGTGCCGCTTCAGCGCAGCCTCGATGTCCGATTTGACGATGTTCACGGACACCCTGGGTGCAATGGCGATTTCATTGCTGACGCCGGTAACGCCCATGAGATTGCGTACCGCGCTGGTCGCGGCGTCGCGCTGGTAATGCCAATCGACATTCCCGGAAAGGGTGACCCAGCCACCTTCGACCATGGCCTTGACGCCGTCCTTGGGCAGGACCGTCATCCATTCGAGAACGTTCTCCGCCGCGCGGCCGATGTCCGCATCGCTGCGCTTGCTCAGTCCGAAGAGATTGACTTTCATCTCGACGGCGAGCGCCTTGACGCCGGATACGCGCTGAGCCGCATGCTCCGCGCCCCATTTTTCGGCATAGCTGCCAACGTGCCCGGCCAGGGTCACGACGCCGTCATTGACCTCGACGCCGATGTCGGCGGCATTGACCGACGGCTCCCATTTCAATTCCGCGAGCACGTCCTGCTGCAGTTGCATATCCGTTTTCATATTGTTCTTTCCGTTTCATTAGGGAAGGCCGAATATGCGCCGAGAATGCCATCTGCTCTGTTCGCTGGCACTCGTAAGGGGTTTGCCAGTGTCATCGATGCGGCGAGGAGGGCCGCCTGCTCCGGGTCGGCGACGATGCAAGCGGCGAATTCGAAAGCCAATGTTCGTCAGCGAACAGACGTTCAGGCGCGGCCGCGGCAGGCTGGCGAAAGTCAATGCCGGCGCCGCCGGCGGCCGGTCTGGAAAAGCCAATCCGGCGCCTGGCGCGCTGCTTCAAGATAAGGATCAGGTGACGATGATGCCCAATGACAGCTGGTGGTTGACGCCCCTTGCGGAACCCGAGGCCAAGCTGGCGACCGATGCCGCCGGCTTGTCGAACGCCGAGGCCAAAATCAGGCTGGCGCGCTGCGGGCCGAACCAGTTCCGCGAGCGGCAGGAAAAATCCCTGCTCGTGCAGTTCCTGGCCCGCTTCAAGAATCCGCTGGTGATCATTCTCCTGGTGGCCAGCGCGCTTTCGGTTTTTTCCGGCGAAGCCGCCAACTTCGTCATCATCAGTTGCATCGTTCTCTTGAGCGTGACGCTCGATTTCGTCCAGGAGCATCGCGCCAACACCGCGGCCGAGAAATTGCGCCAGTCGGTCTCGGTGCGCGCCAGCGTGCTGCGTGACGGCAAGCCGATCGAAATTGCGGTGACCGAAGTCGTCCCCGGCGATCTCGTCGCGCTTTCGGCCGGCGACATGGTTCCCGCCGACGGGCTGCTGCTTGAAGCGCACGACTTTTTCGTCAAGCAGGCGCTGCTGACCGGCGAACCCTATCCGATCGAAAAGCATCCGGGTGCGCTTGCCGCCACGGCCACCGAATTGCAGGCGGCGACCAACGCCGTCTTCATGGGCACCTCGGTGATCAGCGGCAGCGCCCGCATGCGCGTGGTCAAGACCGGCGCGGACACGGCGATAGGCGCCATCGCCGACAGCATTTCGCGGCCGACCGAGCCGACCTCGTTCGAGATCGGCACCCGCCACTTCGGCATGCTGATCATGCGCTTGACCATCCTGATGGTGATGTTCGTGCTGCTGGTCAATGCCTATTTCCACAAGCCCTGGCTCGATTCCTTCCTGTTCGCCGTGGCGCTCGCCGTCGGGCTGACGCCGGAACTCCTGCCGATGGTCGTCTCGGTGACGCTGTCGCGTGGCGCCATGCGCATGGCCAAGAAGCAGATGATCGTCAAGCGGCTGTCGGCGATCCAGGACCTGGGCTCGATGGACGTGCTGTGCACCGACAAGACCGGCACCCTGACCGAGGCGTAGATCCGGCTGGAGAAACATGTCGACGCGCAGGGGCAGGCGAGCGACAAAGTGCTCGAGCTCGCCTATTTCAACAGCTTCTTCGAGACCGGCCTGAAAAGCCCGCTCGACGACGCGATCCTCGAGCACGGCC
>CAIXAY010000403.1 GCA_903917505.1 uncultured beta proteobacterium
CGGCAAAACGCTGCAGGGTTTCAGCATATACCGAGAACAGCCGTTCGTGGGCGTCTTCGCGCGGCAACAGGCGCATCAGGAGTTCGTTGAGGTAGTAAGCGCAAAACAGCGCCTTGCCGGCGAGCAGGGGCTGGCCGCCCTGCCATTCCGCCTTCATCAGGGTCTGCACCTCGCCCTTGCCGGCCCAAGCCAGTTCAAGCGGCTGAAAGGCCAGCAAGAGGCCGCGCAAGGCCGAGCGCGGGCGGCGGGCGCCGCGCGCCAGCAGCGCGACACGGCCGAAATTGCGCGAAAACACTTCGACGATCAGGCTGGTCTCCCGGAAGGGATAGGTATGCAACACGAACGCCGACTGGCCGTCGACTTTGTTCCGCGTCATGCCTTCGTCCTCGCTGGCTTATTCGTAACCCAGGCTCTTGAGCAGCCGCTCATCGTCGTTCCAGCCGGCCTTGACCTTGACGAAGACCTCGAGGAAGACCTTGCCGCCGAACAGCCGCTCCATGTCCTGGCGCGCTTCCGAGGCGATCCGTTTGAGCGTCTCGCCGCCCTTGCCGATGACAATTCCCTTGTGCGCCTGGCGATCGACGACGACCGCCGCGCTGATGCGCCGCAAGGCGCCGTCGAGCTCGAATTTTTCCACTTCGACCGTCGCCGAATACGGCAATTCATCGCCGATCAGGCGAAAAAGTTTTTCGCGGATATATTCGGCGGCAAGAAATTTCTCGCTCTTGTCGGTGATCTCGTCCTCGCCGAAGAGCAATTCGCCGTGCGGCAAATGCTTGCGCGTCTCGAAGAGCAGATCGTCGAGCTGGCGGCCTTTCGCGGCGCTGACCGGAACGATGGCGGCGAACGCATATTGCGTGGCGAGATTCGCCAGCACCGGCAGGAGCTGCGTCTTGTCCTTGATCAGGTCGATCTTGCTGACGGCCAGGATGACCGGCCGCTCCGGCGGCAGGAGCTTGATCACCGCCTTGTCGCGCTCGTCGAAACGCTCGGCGTCGACGACCAGAATGACCACATCGACGTCGGCCAGCGCCTGCGTCACGCCGCGATTCATCGCCCGGTTGAGCGCATTGGTGTGCTTGGTCTGAAAGCCCGGGGTGTCGACGAACACGTACTGCGCGTCGGGCTGGGTCAGGATGCCCATGATCCGGTGGCGGGTGGTTTGCGCCTTGCGCGAAACGATGCTGATTTTCTCGCCGATCAGGCGATTGAGCAGCGTCGACTTGCCGACGTTCGGCCGGCCGACAATGGCGATGGTGCCCGATTTCAGCTTATTCACGGTCGTTGTAACCTTTCCAGCGCGCGCTCGGCAGCCATCTGTTCGGCGCCACGGCGACTGCCGCCGCTGCCTTCGCTGCGGATCTGCAGCGCCTCTATCGTACAGGCGATCGTGAAATGTTGCGCGTGCGCTTCGCCCTCGGTCGCGATCAGCGAATACTTGGGCAGCGGCAGCCGCCGGCCCTGCAGGTATTCCTGCAGTTGGGTCTTGGCATCCTTGATCGCTTGCCCGGGGACGATGGCCGCCAGCATCGCGGCATATTGGCGCACGATGACCGCGCTCGCCGCCTCGAAACCAGCGTCGAGCCAGACCGCGCCAAACAGCGCCTCGAGGGCGTCGGCGAGAATCGACGGACGCTGTGCGCCGCCGCTTTTCAATTCGCCGTCGCCGAGGCGCAGGACGCCTCCCAGATCGAGGGACAAAGCCAATTGATGCAAGCTGTCCTGGCGCACGAGATTGGCGCGCAGGCGCGAAAGGTCGCCCTCGGGCAGTTCAGGAAAACGATCGAAGAGCTGGCGCGCGATAACGCCGTTGAGGACGGAGTCGCCGAGAAACTCGAGCCGCTCGTTGTGCGGGGAACTGTGGCTGCGATGCGTCAGCGCGGTCAGCAGCAGGAAGGGATCGGAAAAGCTGTGGCCGATTGCCTGCTCGAGTCGATTGCTCATTCGCCTTTTTCGTGCCCCGCCGACGAGCCTTCGAAATTGATCAGCAGGCTGACGTTGTAGAACAGCGGGATACGCCGCTCGTAGGCGAAGGTGATGACAACTTCGCCGCTCTCCTTGGTGATATC
>CAIXAY010000404.1 GCA_903917505.1 uncultured beta proteobacterium
CAAAGCACCCTCGTCCAGTTAAATGGAATATTTGCCCTGATCGAACAGATGCAGGCCGTCGACACCACTGGCATCGAGCCGATGGCGCACGCCCAGGATCTTGCGCAGCGGCTGCGCACCGACCGGGTCACCGAAGTCAACACGCTCGACCAGCGCGCGGCTTTCCAGGCCGTCGCGCCGGAAACCGAAGCCGGCCTGTATCTCGTGCCGAAGGTGATCGAATGATAGAGCGCAGCCTCACAGCACTTGCCCAGGCCCTGGCCAGCAAAGAGATTTCGAGCGTCGAGCTGACCCGGCTTTATCTTGAGCGCATCGCCCGCCACAACCCGGCGCTCAACGCCTTCATCACCGTGGACGCCGAACGAAGCCTGGCGCAGGCGCGCGCCGCCGACGCGCACCGCGCCGCCGGCGGACCGCTGTGCGGCATCCCGCTGGCGCAGAAGGACATCTTCTGCAGCAAGGGCTGGCTGACCACCTGCGCCTCGAAGATGCTCGCCAACTTCGTCAGCCCTTATGATGCCGGTGTCATCGAACGCTGCAATGCCGCTGGCGCGGTCATCGTCGGCAAGACGAACATGGACGAATTCGCCATGGGTTCGTCGAGCGAGACTTCGCACTTCGGACCGGTCAGGAACCCCTGGGACACCAGCCGCGTTCCCGGCGGCTCTTCCGGCGGATCGGCGGCCGCGGTCGCCGCGCGCCTGGCGCCGGCGGCAACCGGCACCGATACCGGCGGCTCGATACGCCAGCCGGCGGCGCTGTGCAATCTCACGGGCATCAAGCCGACCTACGGCGTCGTGTCGCGCTACGGCATGATCGCCTATGCCAGCTCGCTCGACCAGGGCGGGCCGATGGCGCGCTCGGCCGAGGATTGCGCGCTGCTGCTCAACACGATGGCCGGTTTCGACACGCGCGATTCGACGAGCCTCGATCGCGATGCCGAAGACTACGGCCGCGAATTGCGCGTCGCCACCGGCGACAAGCCGCTCGCGGGACTCAAGATCGGCCTGCCGAAAGAGTTCTTCGGGGACGAGGAAAAGTCCGGCTGCAGCGCCGAGGTCATGCGCCTCGTCGAAGCGGCGATCGGCGAATACCACAAGCTCGGCGCGCAGACGGTGGACATCAGCCTGCCGAACATGGGGCTCTCGGTGCCGGCCTACTACGTCATCGCGCCGGCCGAGGCCAGTTCCAACCTGTCGCGCTTCGACGGCGTGCGCTACGGCTACCGCGCGCCCGAGTACGGCGACCTCGACGACATGTACGCCAAGAGCCGTGCCCAGGGTTTCGGCGCGGAGGTGAAAAGGCGCATCCTGATCGGCACCTATGTGCTTTCGCACGGCTATTACGACGCTTATTACCTGAAGGCGCAACGCATACGCCGGCTGATCGCCAACGATTTCGTCGCGGCCTTCAAACAGTGCGACGTGATCATGGGGCCGACCAGCCCGAGCAGTGCGTTCAAGATCGGCGAAAAAATATCCGATCCGGTGCAGATGTACCTCTCCGACATCTATACGATCGCCGTGAACCTTGCCGGACTGCCGGGCATGTCGATTCCCTGCGGCTTCGCGGCCGAGCTGCCCGCCGGTTTGCAATTGATCGGCGATTATTTTGCCGAGGCGCGCTTGCTCAATATCGCGCACCGCTACCAGCAGGCGACCGACTGGCATTTGCGCTGCCCGGCCGGGTTCGCTTGAAGCCTTTGACCCAAGGGCTTTACGCCGCGGCGCTGGCTTTGCTGCTGGGCGCCTGCACCACCCCCGCGCCACCGCCCGAGCCGGCTCCAGTTCCGGCCCCGGTCGAAGCGGCGGCGCCGGTCGTCCGGGAAGCGCCGGCAGCAGTGATAAAATCGCAACCGCTCAAATATCTCTTGGGCCGCAACCTGAAAGCGATGCCGGACAAGGCACTCGAGATACGTGCCAAGTGCAGCTTCCGCGATGTCGCCGGCGGACGCGGGACGATGGATTTGCAGGTGACGGAAGCCGAGGTCAAGCGCTTCTTCGCCGAAGTGAATATCCCGAAACAGGGCATGTGCCGTTTTGAACTAAAGAATTTTCAGCAGACCGCGAGGCTGCCGATTGTCGTCCTTTCCGATGCCACCAGCGATTGCGTGGTGCGCATGTGGGAGCAGGAAAAAGGCGTCACGGTGGCCTTCAACAGTTGTCAGGCGCAATGCGCCGGCGACGCTTTCAGTTATCTCTGGCCTATCCTGGTCGACACCCGGAACGGCCGCTGTTCTTGACGAGTGAGCGCAATGAAACAATGGGAAGTGGTGATCGGCATCGAGACGCACGCGCAGCTTTTGACGCGGTCGAAAATATTTTCCGGCAGTTCGACGGCGTTCGGCGCCGAACCGAACATCCAGGCCAATGCCGTCGATATCGCGCTGCCCGGCGTTCTGCCGGTGCTCAACCGGGGCGCAGTCGAATGCGCGATCCGCTTCGGCCTGGCAGTCGATGGAGAAATTGCGGCCAGGTCCGTTTTTGCGCGCAAGAATTACTTCTACCCCGACCTGCCGAAAGGCTATCAGATCAGCCAGTACGAGTTGCCGGTGGTCGTTGGCGGCAAGCTCCGCATTCAAACCGGCCAGGGCGACAGCTTGCGCGAAAAGACCATCCAGCTGACGCGCGCCCACCTCGAGGAAGATGCCGGCAAATCGCTGCACGAGGACTTTGAGGGCAAATCGGGAATCGACCTCAACCGCGCCGGCACGCCGTTGCTCGAAATCGTCAGCGAACCCGACATGCGCTCCGCCGCCGAAGCGGTCGCCTATGCCAAGGCCCTGCACGCGCTGGTGCGCTGGATCGGCATCTGCGACGGCAATATGCAGGAAGGCTCTTTCCGCTGCGACGCCAACGTCTCGGTGCGCCCGCTCGGGCAAAAGGAATTGGGCACGCGCCGCGAAATCAAGAACCTCAATTCGTTCCGCTTCATGCAGCAGGCCATCGACTTCGAGGTGCAATGGCAGATCGCCGAAATCGAGGACGGCCGGGCGATCGCGCAGGCGACCGTGCTCTTCGATCCGCAGGCTGGAGCGGCCGGCGAAACGCGCGCCATGCGCTCGAAGGAAGACGCGCACGATTACCGCTACTTCCCGGATCCCGACCTGTTGCCGCTGATCATCAGCCGCGAGTGGGTCGCGCAGGCGCGGGCGGACATGCCCGAACTGCCGGTCGCCCGGCGCGACCGTTTCGTCGCGCAATACGGGCTCTCCGTTTACGACGCGACGACACTGACGTCTTCGTACGAAGTTGCCAACTACTATGAGGCGGCAGTCGCCGCCGGCCAGGCCGCGGGCGCGTCCGCCGCCGCGTTCGCCAAGCTCTGCGCCAACTGGGTCTCGGTTGACCTGGCGGCGCGGTTGAACAAGGAAGGCGAGGAAATCGGCGCGTCGCCCGTGTCGGCGGCGCAACTCGGCGGCCTCGTCGCGCGCGTCGCCGACCAGACCATCTCGAACAGCATCGCCAAGAAAGTGTTTGACGCCTTGTGGAGCAAGACCGGAAAATCGGCCGACGAGATCATCGCCAAACAGGGCCTGCAGCAGATCACCGACAGCGCGGCCATCGAGCCCTTGATCGACGCGGTACTGGCCGCCAATGCGGCGATGGTCGCCGAATTCAAGGCGGGCAAGGAAAAGGCGTTCAACGCGCTGGTCGGGCAGGCGATGAAAGCGACCAAGGGCAAGGCCAACCCGCAGCAACTCAATGAATTGCTGCGCAAGAAACTCGCGCAATAAACGCTGCCCGGGCGCTGCCGACGGCTTCAGCGCACGACGGTGCGCTGCGCGATGTCGCGATAGCGCCGTCTATCCTCGTCGTACTTGATTTTGATCGCCTCGAGATCCTTGTTCCTGGACTCGATCAGACGTTCCTGCGCCGCGACCTCGTAGTCGGCGTCGCGCAAGCCTTTCTGCACGTCGGGCGGCAGCGTCTTGTTCTTGTAGAATTCGGCTTCGTTTTCGAAACTCTTGCGCCGAACGCGAATTTCCTCGATGGTGGCCTGCGCCGTCTTGATCGATTTTTGCACTTCCTCGATGGCGCGCTGGCGCATCAATTCGATGTCCTTCTCGCTGCTGTAAGTATTGAGCAGCGCCTGATCCTTGCGCTGCTGCTCCCTGAGCGCCGTTTCTTCGGCCTTGCGCTGGGCTTCGGCAGCGGCGCGCTGGGCTTTTTGCTCGGCGGTCAGCGGCGCTTCGACCGTGCGCAGCGTCCGTCCCGATTCGCCGATTTCGCGATAGGCGTGCCCGAGGCACTCCTGCGGCAGAATGTCGCTACAGACCTGCTTGCCGTTCGGGTCGTTGCAGCAAAAGAGCGTTCCTGCGGCGAATGCCGAACCACCATAGACGGGCAAAGGCGCCGGCAATAGTCCCGGCGCGAGCCACAGCGCCAGTGCCGCAGCGCTAAGCCGCCGCCGCAACGCCATACTCCAGCCGATAACGCGCCACGGCCGACTCGTACTTCTTGACGTTCGGGCTCTCGCTGATATAGATCATCAAATCTTCGAGCGTCGCCGCGGCGACCACCGGGATTCCATAGTCGCGTTCGACCTCCTGCACCGCCGACAATTCACCGCTGCCGCGCTCCATGCGGTCGAGCGCGATGACCACGCCACAGGGCGTCGCCCCCGCGGCGCGAATGGACTCGACCGATTCGCGCACCGAGGTGCCGGCCGAAATGACGTCGTCGATGATCAGCACGCGCCCGGCCAGCGGCGCGCCGATGATGTTGCCGCCCTCGCCGTGATCCTTGGCTTCCTTGCGATTGAACGAGTAGGGCACGTTGCGCCCGGCCTGGGCCAGCGCCAGCGCGCTCACGGCAACCAGCGGGATGCCCTTGTAGGCCGGACCGAACAGCGCGTCGAACGCGATGCCGCTCTCGAGAATCGCCTTGGCGTAGAATCGCGACAGCCGATCGAGCGCCGATCCGTCGTTGAACAGGCCGGCGTTGAAGAAATAGGGCGACAAGCGTCCGGCCTTGGTCTTGAATTCACCAAAGCGCAGAACGTTTTGTTGCACGGCAAACTCGATGAATTCCTGACGAAAGTCCATACGACTATTTTTTTGCAACCAGGCAAAGCCAAACAGGCAGAAACATCTATGTTACGCATCATTACGCTAAATCTCAACGGCATTCGTTCGGCATGGAGCAAGGGCGTTTTGCCCTGGGTCGCGGCGCAGAGCCCGGACGTCGTCTGCCTGCAGGAATTGAAAGCCCAGGACGCCGACCTCACCGACGAAATGAAAGCGCCGGCCGGACTGCACGCCTATTATCACTGCGCCGAAAAGAAAGGCTACAGCGGCGTTGGGCTATGGTGCAGGCAGGCGCCCGATGCCGTTGTCGAAGGCACCGGCAACGCGGAATTCGACGCTGAAGGCCGCTATCTGCGCGCCGATTTCGGATCTCTTTCGGTGATCTCGCTGTACCTGCCCTCGGGTTCGAGTTCGCCCGAGCGCCAGGCGGCGAAGTTCCGCTTCATGGAGATCTTCTATCCGCTGCTCGTCGAACTTGCCCAACTCGGCCGCGATGTGGTGGTCTGCGGCGACTGGAATATCGCGCACCAGGAAATCGACCTCAAGAACTGGAAAGGCAACCGCAAGAACTCGGGATTTTTGCCCGAGGAGCGCGCCTGGGTGAGCCGCGTGCTCACTGAGGGCGGCTGGTGCGACGTCTATCGCCGGCTGCATCCGCAGAGCACCGACGAATGCTACACGTGGTGGAGCAATCGCGGCCAGGCCTGGGCCAAGAACGTCGGCTGGCGGCTCGATTATCAGCTGGCGACTTCGGCGCTGGCCGCCACGGCGCAGGCGGTCACGGTCTACAAGGCACAGCGCTTTTCCGACCACGCCCCGCTGTCGGTCGATTACGCGTATGCGCCGCTTGCCGGACCGGCGGCGGGACGAAGCAAATAGCCCAAGCTGCCGTGCCGGTCCGTTATGCCCAGGATGACAGCGCCCATCGTTTGTGCGAGTATCCAACCGGTGGGTGCCTCCAGAGCGCACCACGCTTGCAGACCGCAATGCGTATGCCTGTTGAATTCGCACATTGATATCTGCCGATAAATTGGATAATCTGGGGACGGTGGCTCGCGCTTTCTCAGGCGCCCGGCCATTGCTTACTGCTTCTAAACTCAAACTGCGAGATCCGTCATGTCTGAAACCATCGAAATGTCAAACAACAGCAAAGAAAAACTCATCGCCGACATGAAAGTCGTCGTTGCCGATGCGGAGGAAATCCTGCGTGCGACCGCCGGCATTGCCGGCGAGAAAATGGCCGACCTGCGCGAGCGCATCGGCGAGCGTTTGCGCGATGCCCGCGGGCGCATCGACGATGCCGAAGCGGTGCTCGTCGACAAGACCAAGGCGGCGGCGCGCGCCACCGACGACTTCGTCAATGAAAATCCGTGGCAGGCTGTTGGCATCGCCGCCGGCATCGGCGTCCTGCTCGGCATCGTCATCGGCCGCCGCTAGGCGCACCGCGGCATGAGCGACAGCGACGAGGGCGGCGGCCTGTTCGCCGCCCTGAAGAACATCGCCGCGACCCTGCTCGCCGGCGGCAAGACGCGGCTGGAACTGCTCGGCAACGAAATCGAGGAAGAGAAGAAGCGCGCGGTTTATCTCTTTGTCATGGCGCAGGCGATGCTGTTCTGTTGCGGCGTTGGCGTGCTGCTCGCCGTCGCCCTGCTGACCGCGCTGTACTGGGATAACCGGCTGCTGGTGCTTGGCGCGGCGACCGCATGCTTCATCGCGCTCGCAGCCTTCTTCTATGCGAAGGTTACGCAGGCAACGCAGCGGCCCGAGGGCGTTTTTGCCGCCAGCATCGCCGAACTTCAGGAAGACCTGCGCCAGCTGAAAGCGGTCCTTGGCCATGAATCCCGGCCTGAATGAGCTGCACCTGCAGCGCGGCCGCCTGCTCGAACGCATCGCGGCGCAACGCGCGGCGCTGCGCCGCGTTGCGCAGCCGGTGTACGCCGCCTTGTACAAGGCGGATCGCGTCGTCGCCCGCGTACGCTCGGTCGTCGATTATGTGAAACAGCACCCGGGCATTGCCGCGCTGGCCATGGCCGGCCTGTTCATCATCAAGGGCAAGCGCATCTGGCGGCTGGCCAAGCGCGGTTTCGTCGCGTGGCGAATCTGGCAGACTTTTGGAAAGAAACTTGCATCATGGGTAACA
>CAIXAY010000405.1 GCA_903917505.1 uncultured beta proteobacterium
CACGAAGGGCACGAAGAACACGAAGAAAAGCAGGAAAAATCATATGACCACAACGAACACAACGGGCACAACGAGTGCTTGAATTATTTGGTCATTGATTCTCGTCGTGTTCGTTGTGTTCGTTGTGGTTAATTCTTTCTTCGTGTTCTTCGTGGTTACCCGTTTTCAAATGACGAAGTCCTCGCGCGCCACTGCCTCGTTGAGCAGGATTTCGGCGATTCTCTCCTCGGTCAGTTCCGGCACGAGATTGCGGATGAAGGCGTAGGCATAGCTGCGCAGGTAGATGCCGCGGCGCAGCGCGAGGCGCGTGGTGTTCGGCTCGAAGATCCCGGGCAGGTCGAGGCGCACGAGATTGCCATCGCGTTCCGGGTTGTAGGCCATGGCCGCGACGATGCCGATGCCGAGCCCGACCTCGACGTAGGTCTTGATCACGTCGGCGTCGATCGCCGACAGCACGATGTCCGGAACGAGCCCGGCCTGAGCGAAGCTGCGGTCGATGTTGGTGCGGCCGGTAAAACCCTCGTGATAAGTGATCAGCGGATAGTCGGCGATGTCCGCCAGCGTGAGCGAAGTGAGCCTCGTCAGCGGATGCCCCTGCGGAACGATCAGCGCGTGGTTCCAACTGTAATACGGGAAGGTCACCACTTCCGGCACGCTGGCGAGCCACTCGGTGGCGATCGCGATGTCGGCTTCGCCCGCCGTCAGGAGTTCGGCGATCTCGCGCGGGCTGCCTTGGTGCAGCGCCAGATGCACTTTCGGATAGTCGGCCTTGAAGCGCCTGATCGGCTCGGGCAGGGCGTGGCGCGCCTGCGTGTGCGTGGTTGCGATCACCAGGCTGCCGGTTTCGCGGCTGGAAAAGTGCTCGGCAATGCTGCGCACATTCTGCGCGTCGAGCAGGATGCGTTCGACTACCGCCAGCAATTCCTTGCCCGGTTCGGTCAGCCCCAGCAGGCGCTTGCCGCGGCGGATGAAGATCTCGACGCCGAGTTCGTCCTCGAGGTCCTTGATGTGCTTGGAAACGCCCGGCTGCGAAGTGAACAGCGTATTGGCCACGGTCGTCAGGTTGAAGTCCTGGCGTACGGTTTCGCGCACGATACGCAATTGCTGGAAATTCATGTCCCTGGCTCGATCGGAAAACGATGCAAGTCTAGGGCTGCGATACAGGATTCATAAAGATCGGATTCTGCAATCGATATACTCGTTCGTAATAAAGAAGCGATGCCGCGCTTGCCCGGCGCGGCACGATGCGCTGGCGCTCGCGCTCGCGCTTAATTCCGCCGCGAGCCGTAGATCTGGTCGAAGGAAGCGCCGTCGGCGAAGTGCGCTTTCTGCGCCTTGTCCCAGCCGCCGAAGACCTCGTCGATGGTGATCAGATTGACCTTGGCAAACTGCTTCGCATATTTCGCGGCGACCTTGGCGTCGCGCGGACGGTAGTAGTTGCGCGCGGCGATTTCCTGCCCTTCCCGCGAATAAAGGTATTCAAGATAGGCCTGTGCCACCTTGCGCGTCCCGTGCTTGTCGACCACCTTGTCGACCATGGAGACCGGCGGCTCGGCGAGGATGGAGAGCGAGGGCGTGACGATTTCGAAATTCTCCGGGCCGCGCTCGTTGACCGCAAGGTAGGCTTCGTTTTCCCACGCCAGCAGCACGTCGCCGATGCCGCGTTCGGTGAAGGTCGTGGTCGAACCGCGCGCGCCCGAATCGAGCACCTTGACGTTTTTGAAGATGTTGGCGACAAACTCCCTCGCCTTCTCGTCATTGCCACCCGGCCGCTTGAGCGCATAAGCCCAGGCCGCGAGATAGTTCCAGCGGGCGCCGCCCGAGGTCTTGGGGTTGGGCGTGATCACCGCGATGCCCGGCTTGATCAGGTCGTCCCAGTCCCTGATCTGCTTGGGGTTGCCCTTGCGCACCAGGAAGACGACCGTCGAGGTGTAAGGCGAGGCGTTGTGCGGCAGACGCTTTTGCCAATCACCGGGAATCAGGCCTTTCTCGGCCAGTGCGCTGATGTCATAGCCGAGCGCCAGCGTCACGACGTCGGCCTCGAGGCCGTCGCGCACCGCCCATGCCTGTTTGCCGGAACCGCCATGCGACTGCTTGACGGTGACTGTCTCGCCGGTGCCGGCCTTCCAGTGTTTGGCGAAAGCCACGTTGAAATCCTGATACAACTCGCGCGTCGGGTCGTAGGAAACGTTGAGCAGGGTGACGTCGGCATGTGCCGCCGACAGCGCCGCGGAAAGAAAAGCGCCGACCGCAAGTCCGGTCAGCAGTCTGTGAAATTTCATGAGGAAGACCCCTGTTTGATTGAACGTGGGTTGAAGTCTAGGTAAAACCGCGAGCGCGGCGAACGACGAAATTCTTATTTGCTTATTCAGGAAGATCCTCGCTGCGCATTGCGGCCAGGGCGCGGCTTATTCGCTTCGTTGATATGCATATAGCAATTAAGTCGTTCGAAAAACCCGTTACGACTGATAGATTGCGTCGACCTTGTGCGGGAAATTTGCAATCGCACGCCGGCTCGAATAAAAACTCTTCCCATCCGAATGTCAGGAGAATCGCCATGAGCATCGCCAACAACGTCACCGAACTGATCGGCAACACGCCGCTGGTGCGCATCAACCGGCTGAGCGCCGGCGCCGTCGCCACGATCGCCGCGAAACTCGAATTCTTCAATCCGGCGCACAGCGTCAAGGACCTCATCGGCGAGGCGATGATCGCCGCTGCCGAAAAGGCCGGCCAGATCAAGCCCGACACGATTCTCGTCGAGCCGACCAGCGGCAACACCGGCATCGCGCTGGCCATGGTCGCCGCCGCGCGCGGCTACAAGATCACCCTGACCATGCCCGAGACCATGAGCAAGGAAAGGCGCGCGCTGCTGCGCGCCTACGGCGCCACGCTGATTCTGACGCCCGGCCCGGAGGGCATGGGCGGCGCGATCAAGAAGGCGGAGGAACTCGCCGCGTCCGATCCGCGCTACCTTCAGCTGCAGCAGTTCAACAACCCGGCCAATCCGGAAATCCACCGCAAGACGACTGCCGAAGAAATTTGGCGCGACACCGAAGGCAAGATCGACATCCTGATCTCGGGCGTCGGCACGGGCGGCACGATCACCGGCGTCGGCGAGGTCATCAAGGCGCGCAAGCCGTCGTTCCAGGCCATCGCCGTCGAGCCGGACGCCTCACCGGTACTCTCGGGCGGCGCCAAGGGGCCGCATCCGCTCCAGGGCATAGGCGCCGGTTTCGTCCCGAAGGTTCTCAACACCAAGATCTACGACGAGATCATCCGCGTCAAGAACGAGGATGCCTTCGCCTTCGCCCGCCGCGCCGCGCGCGAGGAAGGGCTGCTGGTCGGGATATCCTCGGGCGCTGCGCTATGGGCTGCCGTCGAAGTGGCCAAGCGCCCGGAAAATTCCGGCAAGCTGATCGTCGCCATCATTCCCTCGTTCGGCGAACGTTATCTGAGCACGCCGCTGTTCGCCGATCTGGTCGACTGAACGCCGGCCCATCGACCGCAGAGCCCCGCGCCTGTTGCCGGCCGCGGCTCTGCGGCATTCCCCGGATGAAAGCCTGGCCCCGGGCGCTTGCATCGCCTATTCTTAAGACAACGATTCGCTCGCCAGGCAAAGCCGTTGTGATGAGCGAGACGAGTCGGATCCGCCTACTTCGAAAGGGAGAAAGTCATGGCCGTCACGATTCTGATCAAAAGAAAAACCACGGAAAACGCCGCCGCCGAACTGGATCTTCTGCTCAGAAGATTGCGTTCGCTGACGGTCAATGAAAAAGGCTACATCTCTGGGGAAACGCTGAAGCGTCTCGATGCGAACGGCGAAAGCCTGGTGATCAGTTCCTGGCAGAGCCTGGACGCCTGGCGCAAGTGGACGGAGAACGCGGAGCGGATCGAATTGCAGAACGAGATCGATCAGCTGATCGGCAAGCCGACACAGTACGAAATCTATGAAAACGTCTGATTAACGGCAGGACGAAGCGCTCAAGGAAGGAACCCCAAGGCTGTCGCTTGAATGTCGTGGGAATCGCCATCAGCGAGCTGAATTCGGCATCGTCATTCCGGCGAACGCCGGAATCCAGGCTTTTGGGGCACCAATTGGGTCCCGGCTTTCGCCGGGACGACAGTTCTTTGGACGAATCAATCCATCTTCTGCCCGTGTTCGCGCGAGGCGTGGAATTCGACCTTGCTCCATTTCTCGCGCGTCACGTCGAGGTTGTAGCGCGTGCTGGCCAGGTACACGAGGTTGCCGTCGACGTCCCTGGCCATGCGGTGCTGCTGTTCGCGCTCGAAGTTGCGGCGCGTCAGCTCGTCGGGGAAGCTTAGCCAGCGCGCGGTATTGATGTCGGCCGGCTCGAAGACGGCGTCGACCTTGTATTCGGTCTGCAGGCGCTGGGCGACGACCTCGAACTGCAGGGTGCCGACCGCGCCGAGCAGCAGGGCGCCGGTCGCTAGGTTCTCGAAAACCTGGATCGCGCCTTCCTCGCCGAGCTCCTGCAAGCCTTTCTGCAATTGCTTGCTTTTCAGCGGGTCGCGCAGGCGGGCGACGCGGAACAGTTCGGGCGAGAAGTAGGGGATGCCCTTGAAAGCCAGCGCCTCGCCCTCGGAGAGCGTGTCGCCGATGTGCAGCTGGCCGTGGTTGTGGATGCCGATGATGTCGCCGGCGACCGCGTCTTCCATCAGCAGGCGTTCGTTGGCCATGAAGGTCAGCGCGTTGGCGAGCTTCAGTTCGCGGCCGGTGCGCACCTGCGCGACTTTCATTCCCGGCGTGTAACGGCCCGAGCAGACGCGGAAGAAAGCGATGCGGTCGCGGTGCTTGGGATCCATGTTGGCCTGAATCTTGAACACGAAACCGCTGAACGTTGCTTCGGCAGGCCGCACGGTGCGCGTGCCGCCATCGCGTTCCTGCGGCGGCGGCGCCCAGTCGAGCAGGGCCTGCAGGATTTCCTGCACGCCGAAGTTGTTGATGCCGGAGCCGAAGAATACCGGTGACTGCAGTCCGGCGAGAAAATCGACGAGATTGAACGGCGTGCTGGCGCTGCGGATCAGTTCGACATCCACGCGCAGCTTGCCGATTTCGCC
>CAIXAY010000406.1 GCA_903917505.1 uncultured beta proteobacterium
CCTCTTTCAATCCGAGACGCAAAACAATGTCAGTATATTCAATATGGCCCAAGTAAGCAAAGATTCAGTGTCGCGGGCTGTCATCAGCGAAGACGAAGAGGGGCAGCGGCTCGACAACTTCCTGCTGAAGATCTGCAAGGGGGTGCCGAAGAGCCATGTCTATCGCATCGTCCGCAGCGGTGAAATCCGGGTCAACAGCAAACGGGTCGATGTCGCTTATCGCCTGCGCATTGGCGATGTGCTGCGCATTCCACCGATTCGCATCGCGCAGCGTGCGGAAGAAATCGTCGCCGGCGCGGAGTTCAAGGCCGAACTGCCGATCGTCTATGAGGACGAGGCCTTGCTGGTCGTTGACAAGCCGTCGGGAATTGCCGTGCATGGGGGCAGCGGGGTCAGCTTCGGGGTGATCGAGGCACTGCGCCGGCAGCGGCCGGAGGCGCGCTTTCTCGAACTGGCGCACCGCCTCGACCGCGAGACGTCCGGTCTCCTGCTGATCGGGAAGAAACGTTCGGCGCTCGTGATTCTGCACGACATGTTTCGCAAGGGCGGTATCGCCGGAAGCGGTGCCGGCGCCGACAAGCGTTACTTGCTGCTGGTCAAGGGGCGATGGATGGATCCGCTGCGCAGCGTCAAGCTGCCCCTGCTCAAGTATCTGCTCGAGTCGGGCGAGCGGCGGGTGCGGGTGTCGGACGACGGCAAGGCCGCGCACACGGTCTTTCGCCTGGTGGCGCGCTGGGAACAGTTCAGCCTGCTCGAAGCCGAACTCAAGTCCGGCCGCACGCACCAGATCCGCGTGCATTGCGCGCAGTTGGGCTATCCGATTGCCGGCGACGAAAAGTATGGCGACTTCACGTTCAACAAAGCGCTGCACTCGGCCGGATTGAAGCGCATGTTCCTGCATGCCTGGAAAATGCAGTTTCCGCACCCGCTCAACGCGAACGCTCTGGCTTTCGAGGCACCCTTGCCGGAAACCCTCACCACGTTCTTGCACAAAATTTCAGGCCAGGAAAAGCAGGATTATGGCCAAACGATTTGACTTGCTGGTATTCGACTGGGACGGCACGCTGAGCGCTTCGATCGGCGTCATCGTTGCCGCGCTGCAAGCCGCCTGCCGCGATCTGGCGCTCGCCGAACCGAGCGTCGCGCAGGTGCGCCAGGTGATCGGCCTCGGCCTGGCCGATTCCTTGCGCCATGCCGCACCGGATCTTGCCGAAGACCGCGTGCCGCAAATGGTGGAGCGCTACCGGCATCACTATCTGGCGCGTGACCATGAAGTGCACCTGTTCGATGGTGTGGCCGATTTGATTGCCGAGTTGCATGGCGCAGGCTACCTACTGGCGGTGGCGACCGGGAAGAGCCGCGCGGGACTCCTTCGTTCATTGATGCAGAGCGGCCTGGACCGCTGTTTCTCGGCGACGCGCTGCGCTGATGAGTGCTTTTCCAAGCCGCACCCGCAGATGCTGCTGGAATTGATCGACGAATTCTCGCTGCCGGCGGAACGGGTCCTGATGATAGGCGACACGACGCACGACCTGCAGATGGCGATCAACGCCGGCGTGGCCGGCCTGGCTGTCACCTACGGCGCCCATCCGGCCGAGGCGCTTGATGCGCTGGATCCTCTGGCGTGTTTGCATAGTGTCGCAGAATTGACGCAGTGGTTGCGCCAGCACGCCTGAACGGGCGGGCTAGCGCCTTGTCTTGCCTGATTCCACGTTATACTTGATTCGCGCGGCGTGTGCCGGGACTGGTGATTACCCTGATGAGCGAAAACGTGGAAAACCCGAATCAAGGCCCGCAATGGGAACGCCAGCTGTTGGAGAAAATTGCCTTCACGGCCTTGCAGGAGCAACGCCTGAAGCGTCGCTGGGGCATCTTCTTCAAGCTGGCTTTCCTGGCCTACCTGGTTGCCGTGCTGGTTATGGTGGTCGATTGGGGCGGCTCGGAAAAGCTGGCCGACGGCAAGCACACCGCGCTCGTCAATGTGCGCGGAACCATAGACGCCACGGGCGACGCCAGCGCCGAGAAAATCAATGGCGCCCTGCAGTCGGCATTTGACGACAAGGGAACCGCAGGCGTCATCATGCGCATCAACAGCCCGGGCGGCAGCCCGGTGCAATCCGGAATCGTCTACGATGAAATTCGCCGGCTGCGCGCCAAGCACCCGGAGATCCCGCTTTACGTGGTCGTCGAAGACCTGTGCGCTTCCGGCGGCTATTACATCGCCTCCGCCGCCGACAAGATTTTCGTCGACAAGGCCAGCATCATCGGCTCGATCGGCGTGCTGATGGACGGTTTCGGCTTTACCGGAACGATGGAGAAACTCGGCGTCGAGCGGCGCCTGCTGACCGCCGGCGCGAACAAGGGTTTCCTCGATCCCTTCTCGCCGCAGGACGAGAAGCAGAAGGAGCACGCGCAACTCCTGCTCGGCGAAATCCACAAGCAATTCATCGAGGTCGTGCGCAAGGGGCGCGGGACGCGCCTGAAGGAAACC
>CAIXAY010000407.1 GCA_903917505.1 uncultured beta proteobacterium
TATATTAGTGACTACACATTGTAACAAAAATAAACGACAAGTGGCCCGAATCGTTAGACCAGACAAGCACTTGTCGTTATTGGGGGTGACTACAAAGGGGGTAACTTCAGGCTAGGGCCAGATTCCCAGTTCGCGCAACTGCCTGGTCGCCGCTTCGGCCCAGCCGCGGTTGGCGGCGGGGCTCGCCGGGCTCGGGTGCAGAATTCGGCCGATGCGCACGCCGCTGCCGGCCAGCGCCTGCGCGGCGCGCGCCTCGGCAAAGGCGCCGATGCCGATCACCCACTGCGCGCCCAGGGCGGCGACGAGTTGACGCAGATGCGCGTCGCAAGCCGCGTAGAGCGGCGCCGCCTCGTTTGCCGGCAGCTTGTCGGGCGTCAGGTTGCGGCCCTGATCGAAGAAAGCCAGCGGGCAGTAATTGGCGACGAAGTGTTCGGCGAAAAAAGCGTCGGCGCTGCCGAAACGCTGCTGGAACAAGCCCCACAGGCGGCGGCCGCTGACTTCGGAGCGGGTGCAGGCAAAGCCTTCGATCGGCCGCTTGGGGTTGACCAGCGCCGGCTGGCCGATCGCCGCCTCGATTCCCATCCAGTCGCGCACGGCGGCGATTTCGCCAAAAGGGACGCCACACTGCACCATGCCGAAAGGCCCGGGGTTCATGCCGATGAAGACGACTTTCCTGGGTCCGGTCGCATAGCGGCGCAGATAGCGTTCGTGCGGCTCCCAAGCATAAGTGAGCGGATTGTAGATGTGTGAGACCGGCGGCGCGAAAGTGAGCGCGTCGACGCGGGCAGACAATTCGCGGGCGGCGGCGATCAGCGCTGCGGCGATGGCGTTCTCAGGCAACTTGCGCTCCTTTCGCGGCGACCGGATTCCACGGTGCGACGCGCGACAGCAGCAGCATGCCGGGAACGGCGAGCAGCGTACACAACAGGAAGAATTGCACCCAGCCGAGGTTTTCGATCAGCCAGCCTGCCGAAGCGTTGATGAAGGTGCGCGGCACGGCGGCGAGGCTGGTGAACAAGGCGAATTGCGTCGCCGTATAAGCGGGATGCGTGCTGCGCGCGATGAAGGCGACGAAAGCCGCCGTGCCGAGGCCGACGCCGAGCGCCTCGAAGCCGATCACCGTCGCCAGCGCCAGGCGCTGATCGACGCCGATGACGTTATGCGGACCGAGCCAGGCGAGCCAGGCGAAGCCGAGAATCGACAGGAGCTGCACGACGCCGAACAGCCACAGTGCGCGGTTGATCCCGAGCCGCACCATCCACAGGCCACCGAGCAGCGCGCCGATCACCGCCGGCCAGAGACCGGCGTGCTTGGCGATCAGGCCGATATCGGTCTTGGTAAAACCCATGGCGAGATAAAACGGCGTGGCCAGAGCGGTACATAGCGAATCACCGAGCTTGTAAAGAAAAATGAAGGCGAGCACGGCGAGCGCGCCGCGCACGCCGGCACGGCCGATGAATTCGTTGAATGGTTCGACGACGGCAGCGCGCAGGGTGCGCGGCGCGGCGCGCGCGGCCACCGGTTCGCTGACCAGCAGGATCATGACCATGCCGGGCAGCATGAATGCGGCGGTGATCCAGAACACCTGCGACCACGGCAGGAGGTCGGCGAGGATCAGCGACAGCGAACCGGGAACGAGGCCGGCGATGCGGTAGGCGTTCACATGCACGGCGTTGCCGAGGCCCAGTTCGGCTTCGGCCAGGAGTTCGCGCCGGTAGGCATCGAGCGCGATGTCCTGCGTCGCCGAGAAGAGCGCGAGCAGCGTCGCGAGCCACAGCACCGGCGTGATGTCGCGGCTTGGCGAAAGGCTGCCGAGCAGGCCGATGCACACGAACAGCCCGATCTGCATGAGCAGCGACCAGCTGCGGCGCCGGCCGAGCAGCGGCACGGCGTAGCGGTCGAGCAGCGGCGACCATAGGAATTTCCAGGTGTAGGGAAACTGGATCAGCGTGAAGAAACCGATGGTCGTGAGCTTCACGCCTTCGCTGTACAGCCAGGCCGGAACGAGATTCAAGAGCAGATAGAGCGGCAGGCCGGAACTGAAACCAGTGAACACGCAAATCAGCATCTTGCGCGTCAGCAAGACCTGCAGCGAAGCAGGCAGACTTCGCCGGGGCAGGGGTCGCGGCGAAGGTGCCGCCATCAGGCTTTGCGGCCCAGACGATAGAAAGCCAGGCTGCCGTTCAGATTGGGGTCGTCGGTGACCGGCTGGCCTTCTTCGTCGAAGGCCAGGCGCTCGCGGATCGCGATGCCGAGCTTGGCGCACAGCGCCTCGAAATCGGCGATCGTGAAGAAGCGCACGTTCGGCGTCTCATACCATTCGTAGGGCAGATCCTCGGACACCGGCATATGGCCGGCGGCAATCGCCGCTCGGTTGGCGCGGAAAGCGAAGTTCGGGAAGCTGACGACGGCCTCGTCGGCGACGCGCAGCATTTCGCCGAGGATGCGCTCGGTGGCGTGCATCGCCTGCAAGGCCTGCGAAATGATCACGTGATTGAACGACTGGTCCTCGAAACCCGACAGTCCGCCTTCGATGTCGATCTGCATGACATCGACCTGATTGCGAATGCAGCCGAGCACGCTGGCATGGTCGATTTCGACGCCGTAGCCGCTGACTTCCTTGGTCTCGCGCAAATAACGCAGCAATCTGCCGTCACCGCAGCCGAGGTCGAGCACCCGCTCGCCGGGCGGAATCCAGTTGGCGATGACGGCGAAGTCGAAGCGCTCGCGCTCTTTCGCCCTTTGCGCACTGTTCATAGCGAAATGTTCTCCAGATAGGCGCGCAGCACGTCGTGATAGTGGGCATCTTCGAGCAGGAAGGAATCGTGGCCGGCGTCGCAGTCGATCTCGGCATAGGCGACGCGGCGACGGTTGTGCAGCAGCGCGAAAACGATCTCATGCGAGCGCGCCGGCGCGAAGCGCCAGTCGGTGGTGAAGCTGATGACCAGGAATTGCGCCTTGGCGCGCGCCAGGGCGGCCGAAAGGTCGCCGCCGTAGCCAAAGGCCGGGTCGAAATAATCGAGCGCCTTGGTGGTGATCAGATAGGTGTTGGCGTCGAAGAAACCGGCGAACTTGTCGCCCTGGTAGCGCAGGTAGGACTCGATCTCGAAGTCCACCTCGTAGCTGAAGCCGTGTTCGCCGTGGCGCAGCTGGCGGCCGAATTTCTCGCCCATCTGGCTGTCGGAAAGATAGGTGATGTGCCCGACCATGCGCGCCAGGCGCAAGCCACTGGTCGGAACGACGCCGAAGTCGGCGTAGTGGCCGCCATGAAAATCCGGGTCGGAAATGATCGCCTGCCGCGCCACCTCGTTGAAGGCGATATTCTGCGCCGACAGCTTGGGCGCCGAGGCGATCACCATGGCGTGCCGGATGCGATCGGGAAACTGCAGCGTCCACTCGAGCGCCTGCATGCCGCCCAGGCTGCCGCCGATCACCGCCGCCCAGGTGTCGATGCCGAGGCGGTCGGCAAGGCGCGCCTGCGCCGCCACCCAGTCCTCGACGGTGACCATCGGAAAATCCGCGCCGTAGCGCTTGCCGGTCTGCGGATTGGTCGAGATCGGGCCGGTCGATCCGTAGCAGCCGCCGAGGTTGTTCACACCGACGACGAAGAACTTGCGCGTATCGAGCGGTTTGCCCGGCCCGACCAGGTTATCCCACCAGCCGACGTTCCTGGGGTCGTCGGCATAGACGCCGGCCACATGATGCCCGCCCGAAAGCGCGTGACAGACCAGCACGGCGTTCGAACGCGCCGCGTTGAGCGTGCCGTAGGTTTCGCAGACGAGTTCGAAACCGGGCAGGCTGGCGCCGCTCTTGAGCGCCAGCGTCTCGTTGAAACGGAATCGTTGCGGCGCAACGATTCCGACAGAATTCTCTAGTGCCATGGCCATCGCAAAAAAATTAAAGCCCAGTCGACCTGAACAAGCGGACTGGGCTGCCCCGCTTTAGCCGTATTTATAAAGCGCCCGCAAGCTGATCGTTCAAATCGGCGCTATGGGAGAACTTACCGCCAGCCCTGGCAAAAGTCAAATCGGCCGGGTATCGCACGTGGCGCTTTGGCACGCGCCGTCAGACGTTGAGGCGGTCGATCTGTTCGTGGATCTTGGCCGATTCCTCGAGACGCAGCAGCCGGCGAACGACGGGTTCGAGTTCGGAAATGTCGCTTTGCTTGATCTTCTGCTTGACCTCGGGAATCTGCGCCGGATACATCGAGAACTGGCGCAGGCCCATGCCCAGCAGCAGGCGCGTCAAGCTCGGATCGCCGGCCATTTCGCCGCACATCGACACCGGGATGTTGGCTTTCTCGGCGCTGCTGATGACGTGGGCGAGCAGCATCAGCACGGCCGGGTGCAGCGGATCGTAGAGATGCGACACCTGCTCGTCGCTGCGATCGACGGCCAGGGTGTACTGGATCAGGTCGTTGGTGCCGATCGACACGAAGTTCAGGCGGCGCAGGAACAGGCCGACCGCGAGCGCCGCCGCCGGAATCTCGACCATGCCGCCGATTTCGATGCCTTCGTCGAAAGCGATCCGGTCGCCGCGCAGGCTCGATTTCGCCTGCTCGAGCGCGGCCAGCGTCTGGTCGATCTGGTGCGCGTGCGAGAGCATCGGGATCAGGATCTTCACCTTGCCGAACTTCGATACGCGCAAGATGGCGCGCAACTGCGCCTGGAACGAGCGCGGTTCAGCCAGCGACAGGCGGATCGAGCGCATGCCGAGCGCCGGATTCTCGTGCGTTCGGTCCTCGGACACGTCGGTATGCAGATTCTTGTCGTTGCCGAGATCGAAGGTGCGTATGGTGATCGGCCGGCCTTCCATGCCCTTGACCGCCTTGCGATACGCCTCGAATTGCTCTTCTTCGCCGGGCATGTCGCCGCGCCCGAGAAAGACGAATTCGGTGCGGAAAAGACCGACGCCGTCGGCGCCGCTGTCGAGTGCGGCGACGACGTCGCCCGGTTCCTCGATGTTGGCCAGCAGATCGATCTTGACCTTGTCGAGCGTCGTCGCCCGCGCGGTTTTCAAAAGCTTGAGCTTGGAGCGCTCGATCTCGAACTGGCTCTTCTTGAGCTGATATTCCTCGAGGATGCGCCGGTCGGGATTGACGATGAGCACGCCGGTGGTGCCGTCGACGATCAGCGTTTCCTTGTCGTGGATCAGTTGCCGCGCGTTATGCAGGCCGAGCACCGCCGGGATGCCCATGCCGCGCGCCAGGATCGCGGTGTGCGAGGTGGCGCCGCCGACGTCGGTGACGAAGGAGGCGAAATGCTGGTCGCGGAAAGCCATCACGTCGGATGGCGACAGGTCGTGGGCGACGACGATCAGGTTCTCGCCCTTGACGCCCTTGGCCGCTTTCACCGGATGGCCGGTCAACTCGCGCACGACGCGTTCGACCACCTGGCGCACGTCATGGCTGCGCTCGCGCAGGTAGATGTCGTCGATCTTCTCGAACTGCGCGACCAGGATTTCCATCTGCTGCACGATCGCCCATTCGGCGTTGCAGCGCCGCTCACGGATGATCTGCTTGGGCACCTCGGACAACTCGGGATCGGCGAGGATCATCAGATGCAGGTCGATGAAGGCGCCGATATCGGTCGGCGAGTTCTCCATGCCGGTCTTCATCGTCTCGAATTCGCTGCGCACGCGGGCCAGCGCCGCCTCGAACCGCGCCACTTCCTTGTCCACCATGCGCGGTCCGATGACCAGGTGCGATACCTCGAGTGTCGCTTGCGAGATGAGGTGCGCCTGGCCAATGGCGATGCCGTTGGAGACGGCAAGACCGTGCAGAGTGAAGCTCATGGTGTTCTACTCGCCTTCGCCAAACTTGTCGGCGATGAGTTTGAGCAGCGATTCGAGCGCCGGCTGGTCATCGGCGCCGACGGTGTCGACGACCACCTTCGAGCCGCGGCCGGCGGCCAGCATCATGACGCCCATGATGCTCTTGGCGTTGATCCGGCGCGTGCCTTTCTCCATCCAGACTTCCGAGTTGAAGCCGCTCGCGAGTTGCGTCAGCTTCGCCGAGGCGCGAGCGTGCAAGCCCAGCTTGTTGGTGATCTCGATTTCAGCGCGTGCCATTCAGACGTCCTAGTGTCGATGCATGTTGATGATGCCATCGTGACCGCCGCTGATGGCTTTTTTCAAAAGATTGCTCATGCCGCTCTTGCGATAGGTGGGCGCGCGCAGGACCATCGGCAGGCTGACGCCGGCGACGCCTTCGACGTGCCCCGGTTCGAGCAGCTTCAGCGCCAGGTTGGCCGGTGTCGCGCCGAGGATATCGGTCATGATCAGCACGCCTTCGCCGTCATCGACTTCCTTCAGCAAGAGCTTGGCCATCGGCAGAACGTCGAGCGGGTCGTCCTGCGCCGCAACGCCGAGTTGGCCGATCAGGGCCGGCCGTTTGTTGAGCACATGGCAAACGTTCTGAATCAGGCTTTCGCCGAAGGTGCCATGAGTTATCAAGAGGATGCCGATCATTGCGCTCTGCTGTGGAGTACAGCCAATATTCTAAGTGATTCTGGGCATTTCGACAGTGTCGGAAAGGCCTCAGGGCACAATTTCGACGTCCTGCGCGGAAATGCCGACAAATTGCAGGCGGCGTTGCAGCGCGGCGCTGATCTGGATGTGCCCGCCGGCATCGACGCGCAGCACCTGATCGACGCCAAGCCTGTTGGCCATTGCCGGCCAGGCGGCGCCGGCAATGAACAGCGGCTTGGAGGCGGCGTCCGAAAGCGTGCCGGCCGCCGGGCGGGGGGTGATGAGCACGGTCAGCGCCTGCGTTTGCATGGCCGGCGCAGCGCTGCGCGGATCGAGCACGTGGCAGTAGCGCTTGCCGCCCAGCTCGAAATAGCGCTGGTAGTCGCCGGAAGTACCGATCGCCTCGCCGTCGCCCAGTTCGACCGTGGCCAGCGGCCCGGCTTGGCGCGGGTGCTGGATGCCGACGCGCCAGCGCTCGCCGTTCTTGGTCCCGAGCGCCATGACGTTGCCGCCGATGTTGATCAGCGCGTTGCGCACTCCGTGCGCCTGCAGGATCGCCACTGCCTGGTCGAGCGCGTAGCCTTTCAGGTAACCGCCGAAGTCGAGCGCCACCGAGCGATTGCGGCTGCTGACGCGCAAGCCGTCGAGCTGCAGGTCGGCGATGCCCGGCTGCGCCGCGCGCCAGGCGGCGAGCGCCGCGGGATCGGGAAGGACGGCCTTGAACTCGTCCGACTGGAAGCCCCACAGCTTGATCAGTCGGCCGATGCCCGGATCGAAGAGCGCGTCGCCGGCAGCCGCGAGGCGCTGCGCGTCGGTGATCAGCGCGGCCATTTCCGGCGTCACGGTCTGCGTCTTGCCAGCGGCGATGGCGTCGTTGAGTGCCGAGAGTTCGGACGGCTGCCAGGCATGGTAAGTGCGGTGCAGCCGGTCGAATTCGCGCAATACGGCGGCCGCGGCCGGCCGCGCCTGCGCCTCGTCAAGGCCGGCGATCAGCAGTTCGACGCGGGTCCCGAAAACGAAGGATTCCTGCTGATAGAGCGGCGCCTTGCTGCAGGCGCCGAGGGCAAGGAATAGCAGGAAGAAGAGCGTGCGCGCGATCAGGCCTGGCATTCACGCTCCAGCGCGACGATGAACATCGCCGCCGCGTCGAATCCGGTTTGCTCGAAGATCTCGACCATGCAGGTCGGGCTGGTGACGTTGATTTCGGTCAGCCAGTCGCCGATCACGTCGATGCCGACCAGGAGCAGGCCGCGCGCGGCGAGCACCGGCGCCACGGTCTCGGCGATCTTGCGGTCGCGCGGCGTCAGCTCGCGCGCCACGCCGCGGCCGCCGGCCGCGAGGTTGCCGCGCGTCTCGCCGGCCTTGGGGATGCGCGCCAGGCAGTGGGGAACGACTTCGCCGCCGATGATCAGGATGCGCTTGTCGCCGTCGCCGATCTCCGGAATGTAGCGCTGCGCCATGATGGTTCGCGCGCCATCGCCGATCAAGGTCTCGACGATCACGTTGCGGTTGGGATCATCGTGGCGCA
>CAIXAY010000408.1 GCA_903917505.1 uncultured beta proteobacterium
CACCAGCGCATCGCCGCCGCCGCTCACATGCGCGACGATCTCGGCCTGCGCGCCGCGAAAGGCGCTGTAACCGAAAACGTCCTGCAGTATCGCGGTGGCGATCATGATGCTGCGCCCGGGCAGGACGCGGAACTGCGCGCGACCAATGCCACGAAAACGTCGTGGCCGACGGCGCGCTGGCGGGCCAAGCGCGCGGCGCTTAAGCTGCGCTCAGGATCTTGATCGACCGCTTCTCGAGCATCCCCTTGACCTTCTCGCCGTAGGCCAGCATGTGCGGCGCACCAAGATGCGCCTGCAAATCCTCGAGGCTGTTCCACTTCTCGACGATGGTGACCACGTTCGCGTCTTTCTCCTGAACGGCGAGGCCGGTCGCCGCATCCGTGGTCGGCACGTACTCGATGCAGCCCTTCTCTTTCAGGACGTTGGGGACATTGGCCTTGAAGATCTCGAGAAACTCTGCGACCCGACCTTCCTTGATGTGCAGTGCTGCGATGACGTTGATCATGGCGTGTTTTCCTTATGGGCAAGCGCGGTGCTGTGAAAGGGACGCAGTTTATGCGCCTGGCTCCCGATTGCCAATCTTTCTCTGCCACGCGGTTGATCTTCACTGCTCGTCGGCAAGCGCCTCACCATCGCGTGCGCGCTCTTCAACGCCATACCAGCCGGCGCCAGCGGCCGGCGACAAACCGAGCGCAGCGTGCGCCTGCGTGAGCCTGAGCAGTTCCATCGCCACCGCCACGGGGAATCCCTGGCGCTCCTGCCGTTCGGGAAGCATCAGGCTGCGAGGTAGGCATCGAGCCCGGCGCTGCCCCAGAGATCGGCGATCCGCGCCAGAATGCGCGGCGAGAACTGTTCGATCGCCGCCGGGTAATGCCGGGCGTGCTCACCCATCTTGGCCAGCAGCCTGGCCTTGATGTCCGCCACATTGTATGTCTCTGTCATGCATCCTCCGCCATCTCGCGCGCTGCTCCAAGGCCGCAGCGGGTTGACCGAAAAATCTCCGCGCGGTTCTTGTGCAGCGCGGGGCCGCCGCAAAACTGTTACACTTTCGGCTGCAAAAATCCTGACCTCGGCGCTACCGGGGCTTATCCTGGAGAGGGAAGTATTATGTCATTTACGCAGAAGATCATCGATTTCTTCAGCCGCAAATCAACGGTGGCCAAGGGCGGTGGCGAGAAGGCGATCAGCAAGCAGCACGCCGGCGGAAAAATGACCGCGCGCGAACGGATTGCGGCGCTGCTCGATCCGGGCTCCTTCCACGAGTACGACCTTTTCGTCGAACACAATTGTCAGGACTTCGGCATGGGCAGCAAGGAGCTGCCGGCCGACGGCGTGGTCACCGGCAGCGGCACCATGGCCGGCCGGCCGGTGTGCATCTATGCGCAGGATTTCACCGTCGCCGGCGGTTCGCTCGGCATCATGCACGCGCGCAAGATCACCAAGGTCATGGATCATGCGATCACCCTCGGCATCCCGATCATCGGCATCAACGACTCGGGCGGCGCACGCATCCAGGAAGGGGTCAATTCGCTGGCCGGCTACGGCGAAATTTTCTACCGCAACACCCTGGCGTCCGGCGTCATTCCGCAGATCTCGGTGATCCTCGGGCCTTGTGCCGGCGGCGCCGTGTATTCGCCGGCGCTGACCGATTTCGTTTTCGTCGTCGATAACATTTCCAAGATGTTCATCACCGGGCCGGAGGTCGTCAAGACCGTGCTCGGCGAGGAAATCTCGATGGAGGATCTCGGCGGCGCCCGCGTCCAGGCCGAGATCTCGGGCAACGCGCATTTCTTCGCCGACAGCGAGCAGCAATGCTTCGAGCAGATCAAGCGACTGTTCAGCTACCTGCCGAGCAGCAACCGGCAGAAGGCGGCAGCGGTCGCCGTGAAGAAACCAAGAGCCTCCTACCGCATCGAGAACCTGGTCCCCAAGGATTCCAAGGAACCGTTCGACGTGCGCGACATCGTTCGCGCCATCGCCGATGACTCCGAGTTTCTCGAAGTCTACGAGTTGTTCGCCGCCAACGCGATCATCGGCTTTGCCCGCATCAACGGCGAGACGGTCGGCGTCGTCGGCAATCAGGCGCTGGTCCTCGCCGGCGTCCTCGACATCGACGCGTCCGACAAGATCGCGCGCTTCGTCCGCTTCTGCGACGCTTTCAGCATCCCCTTGTTGACGCTCATGGACATCCCGGGCTACCTGCCCGGTTCCGACCAGGAGCACGCCGGCGTCATCCGGCATGGCGCCAAGGTGCTGTACGCCTACAGCGAAGCCACCGTGCCGAAAATCACGGTGATCCTGCGCAAGGCCTATGGCGGCGGTTATATCGCGATGTGCTCCAACCATCTGCGCGCCGATTTCGTGTTTGCCTGGCCGACTGCGGAGATCGCGGTGATGGG
>CAIXAY010000409.1 GCA_903917505.1 uncultured beta proteobacterium
CATTAAAGGCGCTAAGGAAACTCCAAAGGCCTTCTTCGCGCCGGCCATTGCCATTTGGCGATTGCTGGTTGAAACAACGGAATCCTTGATCAAATAGAAGGTGCTCGGGCCGCGGCCCCGTGCATATCGCTACTCCTCAGTTTACGGATACTCGAAATGGCCAGCGCGTAGGGCAAATGCCGGTCATTCTTCTTTCAAGATCAAAAGAAGAAACAAGGCGGGACTGGCGCATCAGACTTCGACGGTCAGATTTCCAATTCGGCCCATCTCGCTTTCGGGGCGATCAACTCAGCGCACCGTACTCATTCCTAAAGATACCCGCCTGCCCGTAATTGATCCTCTCGTCAGTGACGGTTTCCATCACAAGGCATTTTTGTCGTCCCACTATTTATGGATCTTCGGACGACCAGGGTCATCTCGAAATTGCTGTCATAAATCGGGACGGCCGTATCGCCGCGTTCCTTGCGGCGGATTCGCCGAATCAAAGATGGGCGATTTCTTGCACCAACTCCGGGCGAAAGAAAAATCAGAAAGACTTGGTCCTGATCTGTATTTTCAAGGCTAGTCCGTTTCCTTTCTTCTGGAGGAGAAAACATGGCGATTACCAGGACAACGCATCTGCGCGCGCGTAAGGAGAGTCGCCAGATGACATCGTCGCTTACACAGGTACGTGGCACCGTCAGGGCTTTTCATCGGGTAACGAGGAACCGCGTGCAAATCGAATTCAAAGAGCACGAGGGGATATTTGAACTGTTTATCGACCAATCTTGGGTAATTTTCGAGAATGACACTGTTACCGCCGCGGGATACAAGGACGAGACCGGCAAGTATGTCTGTCTCGCCTATAGGAACCATTCGAAGGAGGTCACCGGCTGGACAGAGGGGGGAGGGCTGCCCGGTCTTCTCTATGTCCGATGGCATAAAGGCCACGCGGAATTGTCCGAATATTTTATCTGGTGCGCGCGCGTTCTTTTTCTAGTCTGCTCGGCGCTTATATTGCTTGAGGGTGGAATGGGGTCTGCACTTGTCCTTCCATTCCTGGCGATTCCATATTTCTTTGTTACGTACCAATTGAGGCAAAGCATTCGCAAGGATAACGCCGCTACCCAGGATGCTCGGCGCGATTTGGATGCACAAGAAAAATGGTGCGCCGTATGCGCCGAGGCAAGAAAGATGGTCTCGACCAGTGGATAGCCGTGCAGCAGGAAAATTCGGGTATTCGTAGTTGGCGGTTGATGGCCAAAGTGGATGCCGCATTGCAGCAAGCCGATGGCCGTACCCACTCCATATGAAAACGGCGAGTGGCTCACTTCGACCCTAAACGGCCAGTGAGCTTTCTCCAGAGCAGCCGTTCCCAAAAACCAAAATTCCGCGGAAGTGAACTCTACGAAGCGGCCCTTGGCGGCCTCACTCGATACGACAAGCTCGACATCCGATTCGAAGCATTAATTTCCATCACCGCCGCTTAGATTTGGCTTGCATGATTGTCGACACGCCCTAGTTGGATCGCCTTGTATCGCGTCGCGTATGCATTGGTGCTGCCCGCGCAATAATGGCCGGGATGATGACACCTCTTCGCCAACGACAGATTGGACGCGCCGAATGAGCTGCTTACCTGCCCAATGAGCTCAACTTTGGTCTGGCGAGGAACAGGGATCCAATATCGCAGAACTGGTACCTTAGAAGAGTTAGATCGAAATGAATTGGTATGGAAGAAACTAGATTTACTTCCTTGATTTAATGCGCGTATTTCAGATCCAATCTGATATTGTGGAATTTTGTCTTGACATAATTGTTCGTTGTGGCTTTAATGAGGTACTAGTTGTAATCTGAAGATTGCCCCGGCGTTGCAATTCGCGCATGGCGAGAGAGCCCTTGCCTGGATCGAATGGCGACGGATTCGGGAACGGGAACGGGGACTGGCATGGCAGCAGGGCATCCGGGGGAACCAAACCAGAAGACACGTGACGTGCAAGAAGCTCGTAACGGATCGGGGAACCTCACCACGCGGATAACCGAATCGATTCGACGTTCGATTCTAGACGCCGAGTATCAACTTGGCGAAGCGCTGTCCGAAGCCATGCTTGCGGAAAAATACGGCGTCAGTCGTACTCCGGTCAGGGAAGCGCTGACTGAGCTCCAGCGCCAGGGTCTGATTGTCATCCGGCAGCAAGCAGGAAGTTTCGTCTTCATGCCTTCTGAAGAAGATGTCGCCGAACTCTGCGAGTTTCGCCGCATGATCGAAGTCACGGCGATCCGTCTAGCCTATGCGCGACGGCCAGCGGAAACATTGACGCAGATGCGCGAAGCGATTGCAGCGATGAAGAATGCTCTCGAGTCGGAAGACCAACTGGGTTATGCCCACGCCGATTCCGATTTTCATGGGGCTGGTGTCGAAAACTGTGCGAACCACTATCTGATCGAAGCCTATAAGCTGGTTTCAGGACGCCTTGAAGCGCTGCGTTCGCATAACCTCACCAACTGGCAGAAGCTGCGTAATAAGATAACCACTGAGCATAGGGCGGTCGTCGCGGCATTCGAGAAGGGTGACCTGATGCAAGTCGAGGAGGTCGTCGATGCGCATATCTCGCGCATGGCCAGCACCTTCCGCGTCGCCAGGCATCGAGAGGCGTACGCAAGAACCGAAATCACAAACTCGAGAAAGGCAAGGAAATGACGCAACTAACGCAGCAACAGGATCGGACCGCCGTGATCACCGGCGGCGCCGGAGATTTGGGCGCGGCCATCGCCCGGCGCTTTGCCCGTGAGGGCATTAGAAGCGCGCTTTGGGACATTAATCTGGCCAAAGCCGAAGCCGTCGCGGCGGGCATATCGGGGGCGCGCGCCTATAGGGTTGACGTCACCGATTACGCCATTGTCGAAGAAGCCACGCGCAAGGTGGTGGAGGACTTCGGTGGCATCGACATCCTAGTCAATTCGGCTGGCATCAACGGCCCCATCGCCCCCCTTGTGGACTATCCGCTCGACGGGTGGCGGACGACGATGGCGCTCAATCTCGATGGTGTGTTTTTTTGCTGCCGGGCGGTCGTCCCGGTGCTGTTGAAGCGCGGCTGGGGGAGAGTGGTCAATATGAGTTCGATCGGTGGCAAGGAAGGCAATCCGAATGCGGCTTGCTATGCCGCCAGCAAGTCCGGCGTCATCGGTCTGACCAAGGCGCTAGGGAAAGAACTAGCGGCAACGGAAATTCGCGTGAATTGCGTGGCGCCGGCCGCCATCGACGGGGATATGCTCAAACAACTGACGCCCGAATTCAAGGCGCAGGTGATCGCAAAAATACCGATGGGCCGTCTCGGACGCCCTGACGAAGTGGCTAATCTGGTCAACTGGTTGGCTTCCGACGAGTGCTCGTTTTCCACGGGAGCGGCGTTCGATATTTCCGGTGGTCGCGCCACCTACTGAGCACACACGACCATGAACGCTGGGACAACACCCGTCGCACTGCCGCCTTTGGCGCTCGATTACCTCTCGGTCAGCGGCGCACATCCGGTTGAGCATATCGAAGCCGCTGCGGCGAGCGGCTTTAGCGCGGTCGGCCTGCGCCTCGCCGCACCGCTCGGACTGAGCTTGCCGCACGACCTGGTCAAGCAGCCGCAATTGCTGCGCGATACGCGGCGGGCGCTGAGCGACACGGGCATGCAGGTGATGAGCGCCGAGGCGTTCACGCTGGCCGAACAGACTGTCGTCGCCGACATGGCGCGCGCCTTCGATGTCGCGGCGACGCTCAGCGCGGCGATCATTCAGGTTGTTGTCGAGGATCCCGATATCGCGCGTGCGCGCGACCGGTTTGCAGAGATGTGCGAGCTTGCCGGACGTTCCGGAATGAATGTCGCACTCGAATTCATGAAATGGCGCAGCCTGAAATCGCTGGCCGAAGCCGCCGCCTTCGTTACCGGTGCCGGGGCCGCGAACGGCGTGCTGTGCATCGACACGCTGCACCTTAGCCGCTGCGGCGATACGCCGGCCGCGCTTGCAGCTGTGCCGCGGCAACGCATCGGTTACGTACAGCTGTGCGACGCGCCGGCGAAGCTGCCGCCGCTCGAAGAATATCTTGCCGAAGCCCGGGGCGGAAGGCTGTACCCGGGGGACGGCGAGTTATGGCTGCAGGAGCTGGTCGCATTATTGCCTGCAGACGTTCCCCTCAGCGTCGAAGTCCCGCGCGCCATCGATGCCGGTCGCAGTGTTGCCGAGCGCGCAATGCAGGCCGCTGAGGCCATGCACCGCTTTTTTGCCCGGGCTGCGGCAGGCAGGCGCTGATTGCTTTCTCAATGCAGAAAAATTGTTCGGAGGAAAAAATGATCAATAAATTACGTCGTTCGTTCTTGCTCGCCATGTTCGCTGCGCTCGCAATGGTCTCGGCGGGAGGCGTACAGGCGCAGACCGTCGTGCTGCGTATTGCGCACGCCATGCCCACGACTCACGGCTATCAGATCTGGGCGGAGAAATTTCGCGATGAATTGAAGAAACTGGTCGGCGACCGGGTCGACGTCAAGATCTTCCCGAACGCGCAACTCGGCAAGGAAACCGAATATATCGAGGGCATGAAGCTGGGCATGATCGACGGCGCGGTATTCGGGCGGCACGGTCAGATCGACCCGCGGCTCGATGTGTTGAATCTGCCGATGATCTATCGCGACGACGCGCACGTCGATGCGGTCTTGCGCCGCAACAGCCCGGTGCAGAAACAAATTGACCAGATCATGTACGACAAGGGGGTCAAGGTCCTCGGTTGGGGCGAACTCGGCTTCCGTCACATCACCACGCAAGCCGCGCCGGTCAGGAAGGCCAGCGACCTCAAGGGCGTGGATATCCGGGTGCCCAACGTCGATCCCTGGCTGATCGCTTTCCGCGCCTGGGGCGCCAATCCGACGCCGATCGATTTCTCGGAACTTTACTCGGCCCTGCAGCAGGGCGTCGTGAAGGCGCAGGAAAACCCGCCAGAGATCATCTTTACCTCGAAGCTGTACGAAGTGCAAAAATATCTCAGCCTGACCTCGCATGCGAACATCCCTTCGCAAATGGTTCTTGGGCGAGTTGTCTGGGAAAAACTGCCGAAGGATCTGCAAGACGCTGTGATGAAGGCGGCCAGCATCAGCCGCGACGAGCAAGTGCGGCTGTCCAGGGAGGCGAATGTCAAGCTGATCGGCGAGTTGGAAAAGAGAGGCATGATCATCGTGCGTGATGTGGATCGCGCCTCATTCGAAGCCGGTGCGCAGCAGTCCTACGCCAAGTTCGAAGTCATCATCGGCAAGGACCTGATCCAGGCCGTTCGCGAGGCGAAATAGGCGTATGAAGACCCTTAACGTATGTCTCCGAGTTGTTCTATTCGTGCTGATGCTGGCGCTCGTATCGACCATTGTGCTGGGGGTCTTCTATCGCTACATACTGCAAAACTCCTTGTTCTGGGCGACCGAGGTCCCGAATTTCCTGTTTGTCTGGATCGTGTTTCTCGGGGCCGTGGTGGCCTATCACGACAAGAAGCATATCGCCTTCACCGCGCTGCACGACTGGATGGCGCCGCGCAACAGGGCCAAGACGGAGATCGCGGTGCATTTGCTCATTCTTTGCTTTGCGCTCTTCCTGGTGTTCACCGGCATGATCGTCGTGCGGCAGACGATGGACAGTCCATCCGAAGCGCTCAAGGTGCCGCTCGGCTATCTCTATACCGTGATTCCATTCGCCTTTACCGCCATTTCGATCGATTCGGTACTGTCGATCTGGAGCCTCGCAAGAAACCAGTTGGCGAAGGGAGCGCAGCAATGATTGTGATCCTGTTCTGCATCTTTCTCGTGCTGCTGGTAGTCGGCGTCCCGCTCGGGATAGGCATGGGCATCTCGACGGTCGGCGCCCTGGTCATCAACGGCAATTTTCCGCTGACGGTCGTCGCGCACAAGATGGTCAATGCGGTCAACTCCTTTCCCCTGGTTGCGGTCCCGCTGTTCATTCTGACCGGCGCGCTGGCCGGCGAGGGAAGCATCGCGGTGCGCCTGGTGCGTTTTGCCGATGTCCTGTTCGGGCATATTCGCGGCGGCCTCGGGCATGTGACGGTCGCCTCGTCGATGTTCTTCGGCGGCATTTCCGGATCGTCGGTCGCCGACGTTGCGGCCATCGGCAGCTTGCTGATTCCCTCGATGGAAAAGCAGGGCTACTCGCGCGCCGACGCCGGCGCGATCACCGTCTGTTCATCCACCGTCGGTATTCTCATACCGCCGAGCATCCCGATGGTTTTGTACGGCGTCACGATGAGCACCTCGATCGGCGCGCTGTTCCTGGCCGGGCTAGTGCCGGGCATACTTGTCGGCTGCCTGCAGATGGGCATGGTCTACGCGCTGGCCAGGCGCAAGGGCTGGCCGCAGCGGCCGCAGCGCGCGCCGATGCCGGAATTGTGGAAAGCCTTCCGCGAAGCCTTCTTTCCCCTGCTCCTGCCGGTTTTCCTCCTCGGCGCGATTATCACCGGCGTGACGACGGCCACCGAAGCCGGGGTGATCGGCGTGGTCTACGCCCTGATCCTGGGCGGGCTGGTCTATCGTGAATACGATCTGCGCGGGCTGTACAAGATACTCGTGGATTCGGCGGTAAACACGGCGATTCCCTGTTTCGTCGTGGCGACGACTTCGGTCGCGGCGTGGATCATCTCCATTCAGCAGTTCCCCGACGCCCTGGTGCGGCTGTTCGCGGACCTCAACGCGGGGCCGATCGTGGTGCTGCTGCTGATCAATGTCTTCCTGCTGTTCGTCGGCATGTTCATGGATCTGGTTCCCGCGCTGCTGCTCTTCGCGCCCATCCTGTTCCCGATCGCCCATGCGGCCGGCGTCGGCGCGCTGCAATTCGGCGCGATCATGGTCGTTAACCTCGGTATCGGCCTCGTCACGCCGCCGGTCGGCAACTGCCTGTACCTGGGCATCGTCCTGGCCAAGTCCAATCTCGCCGAAATGACCGTGGCCTGCATACCCTTCCTTGCGATCAATTTCCTTGTGCTGTTGCTGGTGACTTATGTGCCGCTAGTCAGCACCTGGGTGCCGTCCTTCTTCTTCAAGGGATTCTAATGATCGCGGCCATAGCTCAATAAAGGTAGCCATGCAGGTATTGATAACTGGGGGCAGCGGATTTCTCGGAACAGCCATTATCCGGAGGCTGCTCGATAGCGATATCCAGGTACGCGCCATCAGCAGGACCGGCGAAGAAAAACATCCGTTGTCCGGCAACAACAAGGCTTCGATCGAGTGGCGCCGTGGCGATGTCGCAGTCAGTGAAGACGTCCTGACTGCGTCCGCCGGCTGCGACGCGATCATTCATCTTGCCGGTGTGTTGACACCCTTCTGCAAGAACGATCCGGTCGCCGGGGCGATGGTCAACGTCATCGGCACGCTTAACGTCTTCGAAGCGGCCAAGCGACACAGCATAGACAAGGTGATCTATTCGAGTAGCGGCGGGGTTTTCGGACCGGATGACAGCAGCGTCCCGCTGCCGACCACGCATTACGGCGCTTTCAAGCTGGCGAACGAAGCGGCGGCCAGGGCCTATTGGGCCGACGATCGAATCGCCAGCATCGGTTTCCGCCCGTTCGTCGTTTATGGTCCGGGCCGGGAAAGAGGACTGAGTGCGGGACCGACGCTGGCATGCCGGGCCGCTGCGCGCAACGAGCGGTATACCCTGCCGCTGACCGGGAAGATCGGCCTTGTATATATCGACGACGTCGCCGCGTCGTTTGTTGCGGGCTTGCAGGCCACCTTCGCCGGGGCGCATGTGTTCAACCTGCCCGGCACCGAGCTAGGCATTACCGACATCATCGAGAAGATTCGCCACATCGTGCCGGAGGCGCAGCTCGATTGCGCAGGAGACCCGCTACCGATGGTTTCCACGACCAGAAACGATTATTTCAACGATTTGCTCGAGGTTCCACCGGCAGTCAGCGTCGATGCGGGTTTGCGGCGAACAATCGAGCATTATCGAAACGCCGTGTAATCGGCGATTCGACGCTTGGCTTTAGCGCTTCGCTACGCGTACGCGGTACATGAACACCGCTTTCCGCCACACGCTTGCGGCGGGAAGCAATGATTCCTCTGCGCCGAGCTACTTCACCGCCTCGGCATTCTTCACCGCCGCCAGCAGTTCGTCGATCCACTTCTGGTCGACCTTGGTCTTCAGCCAGTCAATGACCGGCTGCTGGGTTGCCGCCTTGAACTGGGCGAGTTCGTCGGCAGTCGGCGTGTAGATCGTGACGCCGTTGTCCTTCAGAATCTTGATGCCATCGACCGCGAACTTGCGGCTGATGTTGCGCTCGGCGATGCAGGCGCTCTTGGCCCCGTCCTGGACGACCTTCTGCAAATCGGCCGGCAGGCTCTGGTAAAACTTCTCGTTGATCGCGAACCAGTCGATCCCGTAGTTGTGCCCGTCGAGGGTGACGTGCTTCTGCACTTCGTAGAGCTTGGCGAAGACGATCGACGGGATCGGGTTTTCCTGGCCGTCAACGACGCCGGTCTGCAAGGCCGTGTAGGTCTCCGGCCACGGCACCGGTGTCGGCTGCGCGCCGAGCGCTTTCATCTCGGTGATGTAGAGCGGCGTCTCCTGAACGCGGATCTTCAAGCCGACGAGGTCCTTCGGCGAGTGGATCGGGGTCTTGCCGGTCGTGAAGTGGCGGAAGCCGACCTCGCCGAAGCATAGGTTGCGCATCCCGGAATTGGCCAGGAAATCGGCTGACAGTTTCTGGCCATAGGGGCCGTCGAGGACGCGATCGGCGATTTCGTTTGACGCGAAGAGATAGGGAATTTCCGCGACCATCGCGTTCGGATAGAAGTTGGCCATGACGGCGGAAGCCGTCCCGGCCTGGATGAAACCGTTCTTCACGCCTTCGACGAAATCGCGTTCGCCGCCCAGCGCCGCCGCGCCGAAGACCTGCACGGCGATGCGTCCGTTACTCTTGGCGTTGACTTCCTTGGCGAAGACGTCGGCCATCACGGCCTTGCGCGACATGGTCATGTCGTTCGAGTCCGCGTGCGCGAGCTTCAGAATGAATTTCTTGTCGGCCTGCGCCAAGGCGCCCGTCGAAAACAGAAAGGCGGTCAAGACCACCGCGGAAACCAACTTGAGCGACTGCTTCATAGCATTGCCTCCTGAGTTAGACATACTGTTTTGAGAACCAACTTCAGCGACGACTTGAAAGCACAGACCTTCGGATTCAACGGTACTTCCTACCGGCAATTCAAAGCATGCGCAGCAGCAACAGCGGCATGACCTCCCTATAGCGTAGCCAACAACGCATCGACGGCAAGTCGACCCCGCCTGGCCCGATCCAGCGCCGACATGCCGAGCGCACGGTATTTCGTCGGGCACTCGAGGCTGATCGGCAGTCCGGCCGGCAGCACACGCAACATCGACGCGAGATCGATGCCGCCCTCGCCTGGGAAGGCGCGCTCGCCGCGCGCCTGAGAAATCATGGTGTCGAAATCGGTCGGACGCGGCATGGTGCCGTCGCAAAGCTGCACGCAGGTGATGAACCCGGCCGGCACCAACGCGATGTCCGCGGCGCTGTTGCCGACGCGATCGACGTGCAGCGTGTCGACCATTACCCTGCCGTTCGGCTGCCCGGCGGCGCGCACGATGCGCGTGGCCTGGGCGAGCGTCTTCAGCCCCGTCCACGGCGTCGGCTCGAAGTGGAAATCCATCGCGTAGCGCTGACCTAGGCGGCACAGTTGCCCGAACAGCTCGGTGAGCTTCGCATCGTCGGGTTCATCGCCGTTGACCACGGCATTGTACGCGCCGAGCACGGCGGCCGTTTCGAGCCACGGTTCGAAATCGGCGACCACGGTCTCGGCCTTGAGGCGCAGCACGCCCCAGTCGAGCACCACGACGCCGGTATCGCGCAGCGCCGCCAGCGTCTCGCGCCGCATCGGCGTGTCGCCGACGATAGGATGCTGCAATTCGCCGCTTGGCGCCGCGGGTTTCAGCCGCAGGCCGACATGGCTGTAGCCGGATGCGGCCGCGATGCGAACCACTTCCGGCGGCGTGGCTTCGAAAACGGTCAGATGGTCGAGCGAGACGATGCGCATGGCCAAGATCCTCCTGGAGAATTTAGACGGTACTCTTATTGGCCGGCATGCCCGGAACGGCGCCGAGCACGCGGTCGCAGAGCCCGCCGTCGAGGCGCAGGTCGATGCCCGTCGCGTAGCTGCTGTCGGGGCCGGCCAGATAGACGAGCGCGCGCGCAACGTCCTCGGCGCTGCCGATCCGGTGTAGCGGAACCACTTCTTCCCGGCGTTGCAGCACATCGGGATTGCTGTACAGGGATTCGGTCAGCGGCGTGCGGATCAGGCCCGGCGAGACCGTATTGACGCGAATGCCGTCACCCGCCCACTCCTGCGCCAGCTGCCGGCACAGCATGACCAGCGCCGCCTTGGCCGGCGAATAGGCGCCGAGCCCTGGAAACGGAAACAACGCGGAGACCGACGCCACGGCGACGATCGCACCGCGGCTCTGCGCCAGCGCGGGACGCACCGCGCGCGCCAGCAGCCAGGTGGCGCGCAGATCGATGTTGAACACGCTATCCCAGTCCGCCACAGCGAGCGTCGCGAGCGGACCGGAGCGGGTCATTCCGGCAATCGAGAACAGCGCATCGAGGCCGCCGCAGGCCGCAATTGCTTCGGCCCCGAGGCGATCGCAAGCCGCCGGGTCTGATAGATCGGCGAGGTGCGCGCTGACCTCGGCGCCGCCGGCGCACAATTCGGCGAGCAGGGCGTCGAGCGCCGCGCTCGATACCACGTCGGCAGCGGCGATGCGCAGCTTCAGGCCACGCCGCCGCGCGTCTTTCAACAATTCGAGACAGGTCGCGCGGCCCATGCCGCCGGCCGCGCCGGTCACCAGCGCCCGCAGGCTTGGCGTATCGCTCATGACATCTCCCAGGTCCTGTCTCCGATATCGCTTGTGAGAACGGTGTTTGGCCGAGCCGCCGGTCAAACCCGTCCCGCTCTTCTGTTTAAATCAACATGTACCTCAGACTATCACGCCTGTTCACCATGTCAATGATAATTATCGGCCCCACGTATCCGGAGAAAGCTCGATTTAGTCTGCCTTATTGGCCAATCCTTGCATCTTCTGGCGAGTGTTGATGATCTGAATTGCTTGACTAATATTTACCAGAGTGGTTAACTGAAGTACAAGTTAGGCTCACCTACCGCCCCACGATTGAAGAGGATGATCATGAAATTCCCGCACCTGTTTCGCCCCGGCCAAATCGGATCGATGGAAGTCCGCAACCGGATCATCGCTTCGCCGATGGAGCGCAATTACTGCACGCTCGAAGGCCGCATCACGCAGCGCTACATCGACTACATGGCGGCGCGCGCCAAGGGCGGAATCGGCCTCATGTACACCGAAGCGACCTACGTCGAGCCGCGCGGCAAGGGACGCCCGTATCAGATGGGGCTCTACGACGATGATCTGATTCCGCAGTTTCGCAAGATGGTGCAAGCGGTCCAGAAGCACGGCACGCGAATCGGGCCGGAGTTGCACTTCGGCGGCCGGGTGGTCAGCCCGGACGTCACCGGGCTCGAATCGTGGGGGCCGTCGGTCGTTCCCTTCACCGGCGTCGCGCCCTTCGTTCCGCATGAAATGAGCAAGGATGAGATCGCCTACATCATCAGTTGCTTCGCCACCGCGGCGCTGCGCGCGCAGGCCGCTGGCTGTGACTTCGTCGGGCTGCATGGTGCCCACGGCTACGTGATCAGCGCCTTCCTCTCGCCGTTCGCCAACAAGCGCGACGACGAATACGGCGGCGACCTGACGCGGCGCATGCGCTTCCCGCTCGAGGTCGTCGCGGCGGTGAGGAAAGCGATCGGGCCCGACATGCCGATCATCTACCGGATCAGCGGCGACGAGCACCAGCCCGAAGGCGGCACCACGCTCGAGGACGTGGTCGCGTTTGCGCCGCGGCTCGAAGCCGCCGGGGTAAACCTGCTCGACGTTTCGGCCGGTATGTACGAGACGGCCTGGTGGATCACCCAGCCGATGGAAATGCCGCAGGGCGTGTTGTCCAAATCGGCGAAGCCGATTCGCGAATCGATCAAGATTCCGGTCAGCGTTTCCGGCCGCATCACCGACCCGAGCGTCGCCGAATACATCATCGAGTCGGGCTGCTCTGACTTCGTCACCATCGGGCGCGCCAACCACGCCGACCCCGAATTTTCGAACAAGGCGCGCGCCGGCCGGCTCGACGAGATCTGCACCTGCATCGCCTGCAATCAGGGTTGCAGCGACACGCACGCGCGCGGCGAGCAGATCATCTGCATGGTCAACACCACGGCCGGACGCGAGCGGGAATATGCGATCCGCCCGGCGCAGGCGGTGAAAAGCGTCGTCGTCATCGGCGGCGGCCCGGCCGGCATGGAAGCGGCGCGCATCCTCGCGCTGCGCGGCTGCAAGGTGACCGTGTTCGAGAAGGAAGAGGAACCGGGCGGTCAGATGCTGCTCAACCGGGGCGTACCGGGCCGTGAGGAACTGTCCGGCCATCTGACCTGGCTGACCGCCGCGGTGACGCGCGCCGGCGTTAACCTGCGACTCGGCGTCGAAGCGACCGCCGAGATGGTTCTCGCCGAAAAGGCTGACGCGATCATCATCGCCACCGGGGCGCTGCCCGGACTGCCGCCGATCCCGGGCATCATGGACAGCCCGGTCGTCGGCCCCTACGAAATCATCCGGCGTCCGATCAGCGGCATCAAGCGTGCGCTGGTCATCGGCGGCGGCATTCGCGGCGTCGGCGTCGCCCGCCTGCTGGCCGACCGAGGAGCCGAAGTGGTTCTCACGCACACCGGCCAGGATCTGGTGACCGACATCGGCGTCCGCTCGCGGCGATTCCAGATCGGAGCGCTGCAGGAAAATCCCAAGGTGAGTGTACACCTCGGAACGACCGTCGAAGAACTCGGCGAGAGCAGCGCCGTGCTGTGGAACGGCAAGGAACGTTGGCGCATCGAGGGCATCGACCTGGTCGTGCCGACCCGCCTCTTGCTGCCGGTCACCGAGGTTTCCGATGCGCTGTACGATAGCCCCGATGCTCCGCCGATCTACATGATCGGCGACGTGTGCCAGCCGCGCAGCGCGCTCGAGGCCACGCAGGAAGCCGCAGCGCTCGCGCATCGCCTGTGAACGCGAGCATGCCGACGCTGGCCAGGACCCGCGGCAACAGGAAACCGCTGCGCCACTTGGCGGACGACGCGGGCGCGCCCGACAGCCTGACCACGCGGGTGACGCAGGCGATCCGCCAGGCGATCGTCGATGCGACCTTCGAGCTTGGCGAGGCGCTGTCCGAGACCAGCCTCGCGGCGCGTTTCGGCGTCAGCCGCACGCCGGTGCGCGAGGCGCTGACCATGCTGCAGCAACAGGGGCTGATCGTCATTCGTCCGCAGTCCGGAAGTTTCGTGTTCATGCCCACCGAAGAAGACGTCGCCGAGCTCTGCGAGTTTCGGCGCCTGATCGAAACCGCCGCCTTGCGCTTTGCCTGGACGCGTCGCCGCGACGAGGCGCTCGCCGCGATGCGGCAGGCGATCGCGCTGATGCGCGCGGCGCACGAGGCCGACGATCAAGCGGCGTACTCGCGCGCCGACTCGGCCTTTCACGAGTCGATCGTCGCCAACAGCGCCAACCGCTACCTGATCGACTCCTACACCGTGGTGTCCGGGCGCGTCTGGGCGCTGCGCACCTACGTGCAGACCTGGTCGCCGCAGCTGCGCCGGCGCTCGACCGCGGCGCACCGGGCGATCCTCGCCGCGTTCGAGAAGGGCGAACTGCCGACAGCGGAACAGGTTATCGACGAGCATGTCTCGCAAATGACAATTGCATTTCGTGCGTCGCGGCGGGCGGAAGCTCCAAATTAAGCCGGCTTGGCGACAACGCTAATTAGCCCGGCTCCCCAATCCAACTAAGAGAGGCTCCCATGATCAGCGGCAAGACGAAACTCATTGCACACCTCGGCTACCCGACCGTAACCTTCAAGGCGCCGTTGATTTTGAATCCATGGTTCGAAAGCCAGGGTATCGACGCCGTGGTGATGCCGATGGGGGTCAAGGCCGAGGACTACCTGGCGGCGCTCGCCTCGATTCGCAAGTTCACCAACCTGCACGGGCTCATCGTCACCATGCCGCACAAGGTCACGACCGTCGGCCTGCTCGACGAAACGAGCACCGCCGTAAAGATTGCCGGCTCGAGCAACGCGGTTTTGAAACTCGCCGATGGTAGGCTCGTAGGCGACAACTTCGACGGCGCAGGCTTCGTGCGCGGCGTGCTGCGCAAGGGATTGAAGCTCGCCGGCGCGTCCTGCCTGATCGTCGGCGCGGGCGGCGTGGGCTCGGCCATCGCGGCGTCGGTGGCCGCCGAGGGCCCAGTGGCGATGACCCTGTTCGACGTCAACACGGCATCGGCGCAAGCGCTCGCCAGCCGCCTACAGCAGCACTATCCGCAGATCGAAGTCGGCGTCGGTTCGAACGACCCGGCCGGCTACGATCTGGTCGTCAATGCCTCGCCGCTCGGCATGAAGGCCGATGATCCGCTGCCCTTCGACCTCACGCGGCTGTCCTCCGATAGCTTCGTCGCCGAGGTCGTGCTGCTGACCGAGCCGACCCCGCTGCTCAGGGCTGCGCAGGCCAAGGGCTGCCGCTACACGGTCGGCACCGACATGCTGTTCGAAATGCTGCCGGCATATATCGAATTCTTCGGCTTCGGTACCGCCACCCCCGACCAGCTGCGCACGGTGGCGAAGATCAGTTAGGGATCGAAGCGGGCGCAGATCGGCAACTGACCCACTCGATCGCATGGGCTTTACCCAGCTGATCAACGGGGAGCCGCGTGTGATGAATCCGAAACATTTTGGCGCCTGACCGGCGCGGAGCAGCGTATGAAAATCATCGTCCCCGTCAAACGCGTCGTCGATTACAACGTCAAGGTTCGAGTCAAATCCGACGGCTCCGGCATCGAACTCGCGAGCCTCAAGATGAGCATGAATCCTTTTGACGAAAACGCCATGGAAGAAGCCATGCGTCTCAAGGAAGCCGGGCTCGCCAGCGAAGTCATCGCGGTGAGCTGCGGGGTCGCCGCCTGCCAGGAGACGATACGCGCGGCCATGGCCATCGGCGCCGACCGCGGCATTCTGGTCGAAACCGACGTTGAGCTGCAACCGCTCGCCGTCGCCAAGCTGCTCAAAGCGATTTGCGACAAGGAACAGGCGCAGTTGGTCATCTGCGGCAAGCAGGCCATCGACGATGACTGCAACCAGACCGCCCAGATGCTCGCCGCGTTGCAAAGCTGGCCGCAAGCGACCAACGCCTCGAAGGTGGTCATCGCCGACGGCAAAGCCAGCGTCACCCGCGAAACCGACAGCGGCCTCGAGACCTTGGCCTTCAGTCTGCCGGCGGTCATTTCGGCCGACCTGCGCCTCAACGAAACCCGCTACGCGACGCTGCCCAACATCATGAAAGCCAAGAAGAAGCCGCTCGAGACTTTCAAGCCCGCCGATCTTGGCGTCGATGTCACGCCGCGCCTGACCACGCTCAAAGTGGTCGAGCCGCCCAAGCGCAAGGCCGGCGTCAAGGTAACCGACGTCGCGCAGCTGATCGACAAACTCAAGAACGAAGCCAAGGTGATCTAGTCATGACTATTCTCGTTATTGCCGAACACGACCACCAGAACCTCAAGGCCGCGACACGCAACACCATCACTGCGGCGCAAGAGATCGGCGGCGACATTCATGTGCTGGTCGCCGGCACGGCGTGCAGCGGCGCTGCGCAGCAGGCGGCACAGTGCCAGGGCGTCAGCGCCGTCAAAGTCGCCGACGCCGCCCACTATCAAGACCAGACCGCCGAAAACCTCGCGGCCCTGGTCTGCGCGAACGCGGCGAACTACAGCCACATCCTGGCCCCGGCGAGCACCTTCGGCAAGAATCTCCTGCCGCGCGTCGCCGCCCTGCTGGACGTCGCCCAGATCTCCGACATCATCGCCGTCGACAGCCCCGACACCTTCGTCCGTCCGATCTACGCCGGCAATGCCCTGGCCACGGTGCAAAGTGCCGACAGGATCAAGGTCATCACGGTGCGCGCGACGACCTTCGATGCGGCCGCGGGCGGCAACAGCGCGCCGATCGAAAGCATCGCGCCGGCCGCGGACACCAGCCAATCGAGGGTAAGCGGCCGGGAAGTGACCCAGTCGGCACGCCCCGAGCTTGGCGCGGCCAAGATCATCGTCTCCGGTGGTCGCGGCCTGGGCAGTGCCGAGAACTTCAGCAAGGTTCTCGAACCGCTTGCCGACAAGCTCAATGCGGCACTCGGCGCGAGCCGTGCGGCGGTCGATGCCGGCTTCATGTCAAACGATTATCAGATCGGCCAGACCGGCAAGATTGTCGCGCCCGATGTCTATTTCGCCATCGGCATTTCCGGGGCGATCCAGCATCTGGCCGGAATGATGGGTTCGAAAATCATCGTCGCCATCAACAAGGACGAGGATGCGCCGATTTTCCAGGTGGCCGATTACGGCTTGGTCGGCGACCTGTTCGAAGCCGTGCCGCAATTGGTCAGCGCGGTCGGCTGACGGCACGGCAATTTCTCAACCGGGCAAGCGAGGATCGCGATGCGACGCGAATCCATGGGCTACGATGTCGGGATCGTCGGCGGTGCTCCGGCCGGACTTTCGGCAGCGATACCCGCACGCCTCACGGCAGGAAATCTGGGCCGCCTTCATCGAATCGATTCCGTCGCTAATGTTGCCGGTCATCATTCTCGGCGGCATCCTGAGCGACATTTTCATGCCGACCGAAGCCGGCGTGGTCGCCGCGGTCTATGCGCTCGTCGTGTCGATTTTTGTTTATAAGTGGATTAATCTCAGCCAGTTCAGAAGCGTCTGCATCAAGTCGGCCAAAGCGACCTCGGTCGTCATGCTGGTGGTCGCCACCGCGACCGCAGTCGCCTATGTCGTGACGATTGCGCAGGTACCCCGACAGCTCGGCTCCGGTGGAATCGGCTAAGTCGAACCCGAGGCATTGGCTGAATACGAAAGGCACATCAGCGATCCGCAGACGGTGCACAGCATGTGCGAGGACTACCGGACAAGCGCCTCCATTGACCCTTGCGCATGATAGCGATAGCCGGTCCAGGAACGATGTGATCCGATGTCCCACTTTGATACTGGTCGGACAAAGAGGCGTGACCTATCGCCTGTTCAATGTTGCGGCGCTTTGGACGGCTCGGTGCGCCTTGCCGATCACGGTGGAAAACCTCCCCTGCGGACATTTCGTTCCGGAGCAGCTCCCCGAAGAGACTTCGGCATGTTTGCAGAACTTCTATGGCTATTGATACGAAGGTAAGCGCTCTACGATACCGCGTTGCCAGCTGACTTACGCAGTGGTAATGGGCCGGAGCGGCAACAACTCATCAATCCGGCTATAGGGCCAAGTCGGTAATTTTTCCAAGGTATCTTTGAGCCAGGCATAGGGCTCCAAGC
>CAIXAY010000410.1 GCA_903917505.1 uncultured beta proteobacterium
AAACCATACAGCGCCAGATGTCAAGTATATTAGTGACTACACATTGTAACAAAAATAAACGACAAGTGGCCCGAATCGTTAGACCAGACAAGCACTTGTCGTTATTGGGGGTGACTACAAAGGGGGTAACTTCAGTCTAGCGAAGGACGGGCGCCGCCGTTCCTGTGCTTTGGCTCGTCATTGCGCGGCTGCGGACTCCGACGGCGTTGATGCCTTCGCGCCGGCGGCCTGCGCTCAGCCCGGTACTTGATCCTGGCCGCGGCGATCGTCGCGCGAAGTTTTCGTGTGGCGCACAATTTCGTCGTCGGCCGCGATTTCGCCGCTGGCAATCAGGCAGCCGTAAGCGATGGCCAGCATGTCGGCGACGCCGCCCATGGTGATGTTCATGGCGATGTAGGCGCGATTGCGCTCTTCAAGGTAAGCGATGCAGTCGGCCCCACGTGCGACGCGCTGCTCGAGTTCGCCGCCGTCGCGCCGGACTTGCGCGAGGCCCGCCTCCCCGACGCGGTGCAGCGTCGTCGTGTCGTTTACGGTTTGCATCAGGCTGGCCAGCATGGCCAGCGAGGCGGCGAAGAAATCGCCGGACTGCCGGCGTGTCGCGCGAAACGCGGGCAGCGCGCCGGCGAAAATCGACGGGAAACCGGCGAGCGTTTCGGCGACGATGCCGCCGGCACCGTATTTCGACCTGGCCTGCTGCCCGTTGGTCGCGGCGCGCTCGCCGCCGGCGAAGAACTCGCCGGCCAGCGCCGACAGCGCCGCGCGGATCGCGACCTCGTCGCCCGACGCGGCGTGGCGGCGGGCGATCAGCAGCATGCCGGCGAGGAAAATGAAACCCTTGTGCGTATTGGTTCCCAGCGTCGAGAGCAGGCGCCGTTCGGCGGCCAGGCCGATCTGTCGCTGGGCGGCGAAGGGTTCGCCGGCGGCGAGCGAGCCGACCATCGCGTCAAGATACTCGGCGACCTGGTCGATGGACTGTTCCATGATCGTAAGCGACAGGTCGGCATGCGAACCGGAATCGGCGAGGTCGACGAGTCCGGGCTTGGGGGTCAGGTAAAGTTCGAGGCGCGCGCCCTTGACCAGCGCCGCGGCCAGCGCTTCAAGTTCTGAAATGGGCAAGGAGCTCATTGGTTCTGGCGATCACTTCCTCGGGCGGATGGCGCCGGTCGCGCATGCAATCTACGGCCGCTGCGTTGCAAACGAGGCAGGCGCGCGCCGGCAGCGCGAGTTCCTTGCGACCGACTTGCGTCCCGTCCGCCGCGTAAACGTCAAGGTCGGCCAGGCGCGCCGCGGGATGCATGGTCTCGAGGCGCATGCATTTCTTCTTGACCACCGTCGGGTCGAGCTTGACGGCGATGATCGCGTAGGGACCGAGCAGGTCGCTTGCCGTCCTCAGGATCAGCTGCCCGGGGAAAGTCACCGCCAGCTCACCGAGCAGCCAGTGATAGAGCGCTTTCGCGCCGGGCGGGCTTTTCTCGCTGCCCGGGATGTTGAGCGACAGGAAGATCGTCGCCGGATGGCCCTGGCTCAGATGCTGAGCAAGGCCATCCTGGCGCCTGTCCCGGGCTTCGAGATAATCACGCGCGGACTTGTCGGACGACGTCAATGATCGAACCGTCACGATACTCAATCAAGGCAACGATCTTGTCCTCGAACTCGATGGCCTTCGGAACGCCGGTCACCGCGTAGATCTCGTCGCGCAGCTGGTGGATATCCTTGACCGGCGCATGCCGGCGAATGAGTTCCGCCTTCAGTTCGGGGAGATTGTCGTTGACCGCGATGCCGCGCTCGGTGACGATCACGCCGACCGTTTCGCCCGGCGTGGTGATCGTCGTCACCGCGTCGCGAACGATGGGCAGGCGGCCGCGGATCGACGGCGCGACGACGATCGACACCTTGGCGCCGGCCGCGACGTCGCAGTGCCCGCCGGTGTTGTGCAAGAGGTAGCCCATCGACTCGGTGTTGACGTTGACGTTGAAGTTCACGTCGACTTCGGTGGCGCTCAGGATCGCGCAATCGAGGCGATTGACCACCGAACCGCAGTTGAACGGGTTGGCGTACATGCCGGCGGTCATTTCGACGTGCTTCTGGTTGCGGCCGATCGACTCGACGGCGCGCAGGTCGAAACACTGGACATCGAACAAGGCTTCGAACAGGCCTTCCTCGAGCATGTCGACGAAGTTGCCGGTGATGCCGCCGCAACCGAAGCTGCCCTTGACCTTGCCTTTGCGCATCATGGCGCGCACGTTCTCGGCGACGGCCAGCGAGATGCCGCCGGTGCCGGTCTGGAAGGAGAAACCGTCCTTGAGGTAGCCCGAGGACTCCATCACCAGCGCCGCATACTTGGCGATCTGCAGGCCGATCGGATCGGTGGTGATGCGCGTCGTCGACGACACGATCTTCTTCGGGTCGCCGAGTTTCGGCACCTGCGCGACGAAGTCCACCACCGACTGCGGAATGCCGACCGGAACGGCGGGGAAGGGCACCAGATTGTCGGTGACGGCAACGACCTTGTGCGCATGCTGCGCATCGACTTGCGCATAGCCTAAGCTGCCGCAGGCCGAGGGGCCGTAGAAGCCGTTGAAGTTGCCGTACTCGTCGCAGTAAGGCGCGGCGAGGAAGGCAACATCGACCGCAATCTCGCCGGTGATCAGCGAGCGCGCACGCCCGCCGTGCGAGCGCACGACGATCGGGCAATCGAGTTCGCCCTTGGAAACCAGCTCGCCGATCGGGCCATTGACGCCGCATTCGAAGCCGGTGATCACGCCCTTGCGGATGTAGGGGATCAGTTCGGCATGGACGATGTGCACCGAGCTCGAGGCGATCTTGATGTCGCGAATGCCGAGCGCATCGATTTCCTTGACCAGGTCGTTCAAGAGCTGGTCGCCGTTGCGCAGGCTGTGGTGCGTCGATATGGTCATGCCGTCCTTGAGGCCCGAGGCGATGATCGCCTCCTTGAGCCCGCCGACCAGCTTGCTGCCGTTATGGGTGATGCGCCGGATCGCCCGCGTCGAGCGCTCGGCGTGCGGTTGCAGTGACCAGGGATCGCTGTAGGGAATCAGCGTCTTGCCGGCGAATGTGTCCGGTATCTGCCGTCCCAGGCTATTCAGCGCCATGGATATCCTCCTCGTTAATGATGATGTCGACCATGCCGTGGGCACGGGCGGTGCGCAGCACGCGGGCGGCGCGAATGACGATCGGCATATCGACCATCTTGCCCTTCAGTGAAATGACGCCGGTGCCCATCTCGCGGGCGCGCTTGATGGCCTCCATGACCTGCAGCGCGTAATCGATCTCTTCCTGCTTGGGCGCGAAGACCTCGTGGATCACGTCGGTCTGGCGCGGATTGACCAGGCACTTGCCGGTGAAGCCGAGGCGCTTGATCAGCTCGGTCTCGGCACGCAGCGCGTCCATGTCGTTGACGTCGGCGAAGATCGAATCGATGGCCTGGATGCCGGCCGCTTTCGCCGCCCACAGCACGTTCATGCGCGCGTTGAACAACTCCTCGCCGGTCTTGGTGCGGTTGATTTCCATCGTCGCCGTGTAATCCTCGGCGCCGAAGGCCAGCCCGATCAGTCGCGGCGAAGAGCGGGCGATCAGCGTCGCGTTGATCACCGCCTGCGCGGTCTCGATCGACGGCAGGATCTTGAAATGGCCGAGCTTGAGCCCGAGTTCCTCCTCGTATTCGGTGAGCAGGGTATCGAGCCGCTCGACGATTTCCGGCGTGTCGGCTTTCGGCAGGCGAATGCCGTCGGGAATGCCGGGCAGGATGGCTTTCAGGTCGTCGAGCGCCCACTTGGTATCGAGGCCGTTGATGCGCACCAGGACTTCTTTGTTGCGCTCCTTGTACGACTCGAGGAAGCGCTTGACCAGGATGCGCGCGGCGTCCTTCTCGCTGAGCGGGACCGCGTCCTCGAGGTCGATGATGACGCCGTCGCACTGGAACAGCGGAATGTTCTGCAACATCGACGGCATGTTGCCCGGCACGTAGAGCAGCGTCCGGCGTAATTGATACTCGGCCACGGTGTCACTCCTCGGCGAAGAAAATGGTTGGCGTACCGCCCGATTTGGACAGGTGGCGCTGGATGCCATCGACGATCAGTTCGATGAGGACGATCTCGCAGGTAGCGAAGACCTCGGCGTCGGCCATGTGCCCGCCGACGACGTCGCCGGACGATTTGCCGGCCATGATGTGCAGATGGCAGTCGAACTGCTCGTCCACTTCGCTCGGAACGATGTTGCCCGACAGGGCGAGCAGTTCGAGCGGGCCTTCGATCTCGTGCGGAATCAGGCGCGCCGAAGTGATCGGCAATTTGGCGCCGCTCTTGATGTCGTTCAGGCGAACGTTCTTGACCGAGCCGATGGCCGAGAGGATCACCGCATTGTTGACCTTTTCGGTCCTGACGAATTCGCGGATGCATTCGACGAGGCTCTCGCCGGGCAGCACCTTGATGATGAAGCGGCGTCCCTGCGTATATTCCTTGTACCAGAATCCCTTGTTGTTCATCACAGTCCTCCTGCGCGCTGCAGCGCGGTCTCAAGGCGGGCCTCGATGGCGTAATCGAGAGCGCCGCGGTCACTGATGCTGATCCTGCCGCTGACCGTGCCGTGCTTGGCGAGAACCTCTTCAAGCTTGGCGCGGATCAGGTGCTCGAACTGTTTCTTGACGGTCGATTCGATTTCGATGATCAGCGTTTCGGCCGGTTCGACCGTGACCATCAGGTCGCTCGACTGCACGGTGCCGGCCTGCCCTTTCTTGCCTATCTTCATTTCATGCCTCCTGTCATTGCTGGTCCTTCGAGTTGCCGGCGCAGGGGTTCGGCTTCCTCGCTGGTGAGAAAAGCGAGGGTGCTGGCCGGCACATAATTCTGCAGTTGCGTTGAATCCCGGTGCGCGAGCAGTTCGCGCACGCGCGAGGCGCTGATGGCTTCCGATTGCGCCTGTCTGCGCTCGATCTCGACGAGCGCGATGCCGTGCGCCGGCAGGATTTCGCGCATCGTGTCGTTATAAGCGTGCGTCAGCTGGCACAAGGGTTCGCTGCCGACAAAGCGCTGCGTGATGCCGAAGTAAGGCGCGATGCGCGAAGCGAACAGGGTGACGTCGAGCTCCATCTGAATGCGCGCGACCGGATCGTCTTTCTTGAGAAAGTAGGTCGGAAAGGTTGCGCTGCTCACCAGGTAGTGCCCGGTATCCAGGACGATGACATTCTTGATGTCCTGCACGCCTTCCTTGACCAGGCGCATGCGCACGGCAAAGGGGAAAACCGAGCGCTCTTCGCGGACGACGAAGAGATACAGATTGTCGACCTGCCGCGCCGCCGTTTCCACGAGATAGCGGTGGCCGAGGGTGAAGGGATTGCAGTTCATCACCACCGCCCCGTTGACGCCGGTCCTGATCAAGGCGCTTTGCGCGGCGAGCCAGTTCTTCAGGCCGTTGCCGTACTCGAGCAGCGCCACCTTGTGGGCGCTGGCCAGCAGCCTGAAGTTGAGCGCCTGGAAGCTGCCCGAGTATTCGGGCTTGGTGAACACGAAGAGTGAATCGAACCCGGCGGCATAGCCGCACCCGACGAGCATCGTCACGATTTCGCCGAGCAGGCTGCCGCCCTGATATTCCGGTTCGACCGCCAGCATTTTCAGGACGTTTCCCGCGCGCGCACCGACGGCGATGAGCTCACCCTGCTCGTAACAGCCGACCAGATTGTCGAAGCCCGCCTCGAAAGACAGGCCGTGACGTTCGATGAGCTGTTTCGCCGCCGCGATGTCCGAACCGGACATCAGTTCCGCGATCACTTTGCTTGCTTCCTCAATGGTGAAAAAAGTCGCTTAACTACAATGAACACGAAGAACAAGGAAATATCAAGACCATGTCATTCCGGCGCAAGCCCGAATCCGGAAGAAGGCGCCGGACACCGGCTTGCGCCGGTGTGACGTTCGATTCCTTGCCTGCTCTTCGTGCCTGACGCCAGCTTTCCAGATTACTGAATCGAGTCGATGATCGCGTTGAAGGTGGCGCTCGGACGCATCGCCTTGGCTGTCTTTTCGCGGCTCGGGAGATAGTAGCCGCCGATATCGACCGGCTTGCCTTGCGCGCCGATCAGCTCGGCAACGATTTTCGCTTCGCCATCCTTCAACTGCTTGGCAATCCTGGCGAACTTGGCCTGCAGCTCGGCGTCCTTGCTCTGCGCGGCCAGTGCTTCGGCCCAGTACAAAGCCAGAT
>CAIXAY010000411.1 GCA_903917505.1 uncultured beta proteobacterium
CAGGCCGTGTCGCGGCCAGCTTCGGCGGTGGCGCGATGGTCTGATGCGCCTGCACGATGTTAGGAATCAGATCGGGCCGCTTCGCCTCGTTCTGGAGGTAGTCGACCGAGCCGCTCAGATCGAACTTCGACGGATCGTTCCCCGCATTCTTCAGCCCACGCGAAATCGCTTCGCTCAGCGTGTCCTGTGTGTCTTGCTGCTTCTGGCGTTCGACTTCGGTCTGGGCATCCTGCGCCTGCTGATGCACCATGTCCTGCCGCTTGAAGTCGATCAGTGCATTCTGCCGCGCCTGCTCCTGCTGCTGCAGCGCCGCTTGCTGCTTATCGCGGATCATCTGGCCCGGCACTTGGGACGCATCGGCGACGAGGTTGCCGAAAATCTGCCCACGCTGCAGTTGCGCGCGCGCCGACGACTCGCCGAGCGCTTGGAGAATGGATTCGACACTCATGCGGTGGTCGTCACGGTGGAGGTGTTTCCGGCGATGCCAGCCCCCGTATTGTAAAGGCTTTGGAGCTGCGACCAGTAATCATTACCCGCGTTGCGCTGCGTCGACACGTTGGCGAGGTAGTTGTTCAGTGCCGAGGAGTTGGCATCCAGGTAGCTCGTATATTGGTTCTGATAGGCCTGCTGGCCTTGCTGCACGCCGCCCTGATACTGCCCATACGCCGCATTGTAGCTGCCGAGCAGGTCTTGGTAGTTCGTCTGCGACAGATTGTTATTGTTCTGGTTCGTCGAGAGATCCTGAGTGAACAGGTTGTTGTAACCCGTGTTCGCGTAGTCCTGGGAATACTGCTGCAGCGCCTTCTGCGTGCCGCCGTTGAGCACCGTTCCCTGCGCGGCCGCGCTGGAGTTCTGGGCTTTGAGGCCAGCGGCCAGCATCGACGCATAGCCGGGCGAGGCTTGCAGGTCGGCGGCGGTCGGCGCCGTAAACGGCGTTAGTGTTGGCGCGCCGGGCACGCTCGGGCCGCTGTAGGGCGCAGGCGTCGGCGGCGTGGGCGGCGTCGAAGACGGTGGCGTGTAGGGTGCCGGGGCAATCCCGAAGCCGCCATAGCCGCTCTGGGGCAACGCGCCGGGTGCGCCGGCACTCGCGGCTGGTTGGCCTTCCGGCGTCATGAACTTCTGGACGATGTAATTCGAGTCGCTGCCGAGTGCGCCTGAACTGATTTTCTGCGCCCAATACCCAGGATCCGCGGTCAGCGACGGATTTGCGCCGGGCTGCTTCGCGTAGTAGCCGATGAAGGCATTGACCGAGTTCGGATCGCTCGGGTTCAGCGTCGGCGGCCCAGCGTTCGGCCCATTGGTCTTGGCGTAGGTTTGCGCCTCTGGACTGTTCTGGATCAGCGACTGAACGGCCGGCAGACCGCCCGGATTCCCCTCTTGGCTCTGGAGCTCCTGCGCGCTCGGCGTCCGGCCGAGATACTGCTGATACCACGCGGTAATCTGCGAGGCGGGATCGTTCAGCGGCTGACTCCCCGTCGTCGGCGCCGTGATGTCCTGATAGCCGTTGTCGGTCCACCAACTCATTGATACGCCCCCGAGCTCACAATCGTCGCGCCCTTCTGCTGCCACGCCGGCACTTGGTCAGCCGGGACGGCTTGCTGTGTGCCATCCGGAGCCGCCATCAGGACAGTGCCTGACTGCGCGGTCGGTGCTGGCGCACCTGCACTACCCGGACGCGGCACAGCGGTCGGCGCTTGGCCGGTCGGACTGTTCAGCGTCACGCCTGGTGTCGGCACAATCTGCGGTGCACCGCCAAAGACCGGAGGCGTCGTATTCCCTTGGGCCGCTGGAGGTGCCGGCAACCCGAGCAGGCTGGCCATACGGGCATTCGCCGAGACGCCGGTGGCCGCGTAGGGCGCAATCGCGTTCTGGTAATTCGTGTAACGCGAGGTCTCGAGGTTGCGGTTATAGGCGTCCTGCTGCTGCTGGTAGGCCAGCGCTTCTTGCAGATACTGGTTCTGGAGCTGCGAGGCGTTCCCGGCCGCGTTCGCTTGGATCAGGCCACCGATGATGCTGCCTGCCGTCGGCAC
>CAIXAY010000412.1 GCA_903917505.1 uncultured beta proteobacterium
AGATCGTGTCGAGCGCACTCACGATGACCGGGTTCGGCTCGTAGGTCTCGCACGGATTGCCGAACATCATGTGCAGGAAATTGGCGGTGTAACCCAGGTCGTAGCGCGGGTACATGAAAGGTTCGCCCACCGAATACTTGTGGGCCAGGGCGACGATGGTCGGCATTTTGGCGACGAGACGGTTGAAGCGGGTCGTGCGATGCTCGGGATTGGCCGTATCGGCCGCTTTGTCATAAAACGCCGACAGCGCGCCGACGACCCCGACCATCACCGCCATCGGATGCGCGTCGCGACGGAAGCCCTGATAGAACCTGACGATCTGCTCGTGCAGCATGGTCAGGCGCTTGATGGTGTCCTCGAACGCCGCCTTTTGCGCGGCGTTGGGCAGTTCGCCGTGCTTGAGGAGATAAGCCACTTCGAGGAAGCTGCACTGCTCGGCCAGCTGTTCGATCGGATAGCCGCGGTACAAGAGGACGCCATCTTCGCCGCCGACATAGGTGATTTTCGATTCGCAACTGGCCGTCGACAGGAAGCCCGAGTCGTAGGCGAACATGCCGGTCTTCGCGGCCAGCGCACGGATGTCGATCGCACTCGTGCCTTGCGTTCCGCTGAGAATCGGCAATTCGCTGGTTTTGCCATCGATGATCAGCTTGGCGCTGCGTGGCGTGCTCGGCGTGCTCATAATGCGGTCTTCTCCAGCTACTGGGATTGCTGCTTGCAAATGGCAAATTCGCCAATTTCCGTCCGTTCCATACAGCACCCTACCATGCCTTTCGATTTCTGCAAATCGTGCCCGGAACTGCAGCGACGAACAAGCCTCTATACTTGCTCGTGCGACGCCAAACCGGCGCAATTGACCAAGCGGCATATTCCCCAGCGGGAGAAGTCCATGTCTTTCAAGCAACTCTTCGATCCGGCCTCATCGACCTACACCTATCTCATCGTCGACGACGAGACGCACGCGGCGGTGCTGATCGATCCGGTGATCGAGCAGCTCGAGCGCGACCTGCAGCTGATCCGCGAACACGGCCTCGTCCTGAAGCATGTTCTGGAAACGCACGTGCACGCCGATCACGTCACCGCCTCGCGCGCGCTCAGGGAGGCCACCGGCGCCCAGACCGCGGTCGCGCGCGACTGCCATGCGCAAGGCTACGACCGCCTGCTCGAGGACGGCGACGTCATTCTCTTCGGCCGCGAGGAGATTCTGGTCATGGCCACGCCCGGCCACACGCCGGGCAGCGTTTCCTACCTGTGGCGCGACCGCGTGCTGACCGGCGATGCGCTGCTGATCGGCGGCTGCGGCCGCACCGATTTTCAGAACGGCAGCGCGCCGGACCTGTGGCACAGCATCACGGAAAGACTGTTCCGCCTCGACGAGCAGATGCTGGTCTACCCCGGCCATGATTACAAGGGCCGCCGGGTGAGCAGCATCGGCGAGGAAAAGCAGTTCAATGCGCGCGTCGCCGGGAAAAGCCGCGAGGAATTCATCGAGCTCATGAACACCCTGAACCTGCCGCTGCCCAAGCGCCTGCACGAGGCCGTGCCGGCCAATCTGGCCGGCGGCGCCGGCCTGCCGGAAGACGGTCGCGCCAGCGCCTTGCAGTCGGCGAGCGAAGCCGGCCGGCCGCTGCGCAGCGTGTCCGTCCAGCAACTCGCCGCGCACGCCGACGCCGGGAAATTACAGCTGCTCGACGTGCGCACGCCGGGCGAGTTCGCCAGCCTGCGCATTGCCGGTTCGCTCAACATTCCCTTCGAGCGGCTCGATCCGGCCGCCCTGCTCGCCCGCTTCGGCGCCGACACGCCGCTCTACTGCATCTGCCAGACCGGCACGCGCAGCCAACTCGCCGCCGAGCGGCTGCGCGGCGCCGGCTTCACGCAGGTCGTGCACGTCGATGGCGGAACCAATGCCTGGACCTCGGCCGGCCTGCCGGCGGTGCGCGGCGAGCGCAGCGTGATTTCGCTCGAGCGCCAGGTGCGGATTGCGGCGGGCCTGCTGTCGGTGCTCGGGATTATCGCCGGGACGTGGATCCACCCCGCCGGCTACGCCCTTTCGGCGCTGATCGGCGCCGGCCTCGTCTATGCCGGCATCAGCAACAACTGCGGCATGTCGATGGTCCTCGCCAGGCTGCCATGGAATCAGGCCGGGGCCTGAGGAGATTCACGCCTGCCGGTCCGGCGGCTTCCGGGAATGGTTGCGATCCGACGAGTCGTCGTCGTTTGCCTCCTGTCTGCTCGAGGCGGATCGCCGCGCTTGACCGCGTGTCCCTTCAGCGATTCCGATAGACCGGCTTGCGCCGCTCGGCGAAGGCGCGCACGCCTTCCTTGCAGTCTTCGGTTCCCGCCGCCTGGGCAACGGCGCTGGCGTGATGCTCGCGCAAGTCCCGATGCATCGTTGCCAGCAGCCCCTTGATCAGCGCCATCGCCGCCGGGCCGTTGGCAAGCAGGCGAGCCAGCCATTCGGAAAGCTGCGTCTCGAGGTCGGCCGCGTCCTCGGCCAAGCCGGTCACCAGCCCCCAGTCGCAGGCCTGCGCTGCCGAAATCGGCGAGCCGAGCAAGACCAGATGACGCGCCCGTACCGGGCCGATCATCTCGGCCAGGCGGCGCGTTCCCATCCAGCCCGGAATCATGCCCAGCGTCACCTCGGGGTTGCCGAATTTCGCCTGCTGCACGGCGATGCGCAGATCGGCGGCCATGGCCAGCTCGAGTCCGCCGCCGAGGGCGTGGCCACCAATCGCCGCGATGACCGGCTGCGGCAATCGGGCGATTCGCTCCAGAACGTCAATGCCGCGCAGGATCCAGTCGCGCCCCATTTCGTTCGGGGTCAGGCTGCCCCATGCGTCGATGTCGCCGCCGGTGCAAAAGAATCGGCCTTTGCCGCGCAACACGACGGCGCGTGTCTCGCGATCATCGCGCAGTTCATCGGCAATCTGTCCAAGACGTTCGAGTATGGGCATGTTCAAGGCGTTGCCCTTGTCCGGACGGTTCAAGGTAATTTCCGCCCAGCTCACGCCATCCTTCTGCCGACGCTCGAACAAGACCTCCTGCTCCATGCGCGCTCCCCCAGCCTATTGAATTGTGATTTTTGCGAAGACGCACATCATACCTTTCCCGGGGACGCCCACGGTAATGATGCGCGCCGGACCCGGCTAGCCGCGTACGAAGCCGTTTGCCGCTTCCTCGTAACTGCTGATGGCCCGGGCCCGATTGACCGGCAGAACGGCTCCCGGAACGTCGGCCGGGATGGCGCTTGCGCGGGTCAGCGGCAGCGGCGAAACGAAATCGGTCAAATGCGACGAGGCGATGAGTGCCGAATAGGCCGGATCAAAGATGACATCGCGCAGCGCCGTGTCGGCCAGCAGGTTGCGCAACGCCAGCTGCGCGCTGGCATCGTTCTGCTCGGCGGAAAGCGTATCGCTGTTCGTTGCCGCGGGGGATGCGGCCACGTCCTGGCTTGTTGCCGCGGCTGGCGGCGCGGCTGTCACGGCTGCTGCGGCTGTAGCGCTCGCGACGCCTGCGCTCACCGTCGTGGCGGCCGCGGCGAGCGGCGCGCCGACAGCCGCGCTGGCGCTTGGCGCCGCGCTGGTCAGACTGGCTGCGCCGACCAGCCCGGCGAGCGTCGCGCTCAGCGACGTTGCGAGGGCCGCGCTCGCGGATTCGACGGTGTTGGCATCGAGGCCGACGGCGGCGAGATCGAGGTCGCTCAACTGAACATCGTTCAGCACGGCATCCGCGGACAGGTTCTGCAAGAGGTTCGTCGGCACGCCGCCGCCCAGAACCGAGAGGTCTCCCGCCACACCATTGGCAGTCGTCGCCTGAACCTCGAAGGTTGCGACCTGCTGCAGCAGCGGCCGGATGGCTTGCGCAAGCAGCGCCGCCGTTGCCTGCGGATTGTTTTGCGCGGCGGCGCTCAGCGCACCCTGATCGATGACCAAGCTGCCTGTGCTTCCGGTGATGTCGGTCGGAGAGGCCGCCACGAAGGAAATTCCGATGGCCTGCAAGCTGCTCAAATTCTCGCTTCCAGCCGTCGTCGTTGGGTTTGCGGCAGCGTTCAAGGTTTGCGACAGCCCGGCGACCAGCACATTGTCAGGCAGCGTTGCAAGAAACGGCAGGACGTTGGCGATGCTTTGCCCGACGCCGTTGAACGCCGCGACGAAATTCTGCGCCTCGGCCACCACGCTGGCTGGCGTCGCATTCGCCGTGTTCGATTGCAAGGCTTCGAGACTGCTCTCGAGCGTCGAACCCGCCGCCAGAACCTGCCCCAGCCCCGACAATTGGACAATGCTCGACGCGCTGTCCAGAAGCGATGCGACGCTGTCCGTCGTTGTGGACGTCAGGGACTGGAAGACCACCGGATCGACCGCCGTCAAGCGGAACAGCGTGGCGGGTTGGATGTTGAAGGGGCTGCTCATGACTTGCGCCTGTTGAGCCGATGACTCACTCCGATGAAGACCTGTCCGGGAGCGTTCTTTCCTTGCTGCGCACGACAAATCCGTCGCTCGCTACAAGTATAGGACCCGCGTTCAATGCATGCGTTCAGAGGAAGATCCAAAGCGCGCTGCAACCGGATTTAAGACTCTGCTCATCCGGGCAGCCGATCTGTACGGCGAGCCACATAAGCGACGTTCTGTTAACGGATCAGGCGCGCCCAGCCGGCGCGGGGATGCCTCCGCCAGGCTGGCTAGTGGCAAAAACTGCGGATATCGTTTTCAGCGATCCGGCGGTCGTTCTCGTCGGTCGGCTCCCCGTTGCCGTGCCTTACCGCGCCGCTGAGCACGTCCCTGGCGAGGTTGCAGCGCGACGCGTCGCTGCCATCGGACCTTCCGCCGGAGAGCGACTTGGGCCTCGTGTCCACCGGCTGCCCGTGGCTTTCAGCCGACTTGTCAATCTGCCGCTGCCTGAACTGCCTTTCCTGATCCTGCCAATACTGCGGCGAGGGCGCGGGCTCGGGCCCCGCTTTCAGATCGACCGCCTTGGCCTTGCCGGCGTCGTCTTTTCTCTCGGAGAAATGCGTTTGGCCGTTGGCATCCACCCATTTATAGATCTCGGCATGGCTGCTCGCGGCGCACAGGATCATGCAGAGGCCCAACAAGCCTCGCTTGACCTTGGCAATCTTCATCGGCACGAATGCGGTCCTTTCTACGCCAGGAGCTTCACGGTCGCTGCATCCCTGCGACCGCCGCAACAGCGCTCCAGCGCCATCGCGAAGGGTGAGCCGGGCCCCGCCGCCTGTTCAAACAGGGTCATCGACGAACAGAATTTCAGTTCATCCGGATAAGCGAATATATCGTGCAGCGTGCGCCCCGACAGGTCGCTGACGATCCCGGCGCACTCAGCGAGACGGGCGCCCAGAAGCGGGTGCGCCAGGTACGCACGCGCCTCATCGAGGCTCCTGATCGCATAGTACCTCGCGGTCGAACTGAAACCGAGACCGTCGTACTGCGGAAAGACAAACCACATCCAGTG
>CAIXAY010000413.1 GCA_903917505.1 uncultured beta proteobacterium
CTTCGACGATCGGATGGTGTGCCGGTTTGTTGATCTGCGCGCGCTGCTCCTTGTGGCAGGTGAAACAGACCTCGGTCTGGGTGAACTTTTCCCGCACCTTGTCGGTTCGCGCATGCACTTGGTGGCAGGATGTACAGGCGACATCCTCGTTGGCGTGCGCGCTCATCTGCCAGCCGATGCGGTTGCCGCCCTGATGGCAGGCAAGGCAGGCGCCGTTGCGGGCTTCAGCCGAGGTCTTGGTGTTCTTGCGGAAATCGCGGTCGGTCAGCGGCTGGTCGCCGCTGCCGCGGAAGGTGCGGTGCTTGTCGCTCTCGCCGTGGCAATCGGTACAGGTCGGCGTGCGGCCATCGGCCTGGGTGCCATGCTTGGTCTTGCCGATGGACAGGACCGAGGGATGCAATTCAAGCATCGTCGGCTTGGCATCGTCGGTTTCATCGTGGCAGCCGGTGCACTTGGCGTCGCCCTTGAGAACCAGGTCCTGGGGCTGTTCAGCCGGTTTGGCCGGCTCGGCCGCAACCGCGACGTTTGCGGCAAAACCAATCGCCCCGATGACCGCAAACATCAGGAAGAACTGTCGCGACAGCTTCATTGTATTTCCCCCGTCTTGCCGCTTCCTCGCCCGGCACCGCTCAAGGTCGCACGCTTGCCCCGTATCACGCAAAGCACAGGCCAAATGATCGGATCACGGCCCTGCTCCACAGTCTTAAATGCTTTTCACAGGGGTGGGAGTGTAGAGAATTGGGGATTCCCCCGAAATCAGCGTGAGGATTAAAAAGGCTATAGGAAAATTCCTATGGCCTTTTTAATCCAGACGAAAGGGCGAGGCTAACGGTCACGGCATCTTGACGACGTTGATGCCAAGCTTGGCGCCTTTCTTGAGTTCGAAACCCCTAACCTCGACCGAGGACATGTGCCGCGTGCGCGTCTAGTATGCTTAGGTCATTAAAACGCCAGGAGGCATATCCTTCGTCCCGCAACCTGGCCTCGCCGATCTTCAGAAATCTACGGGCCCGGCCAGGCCGTGCGCCAGCGCATAGCGGACGAGGTCGGCGGCGCTGGCCAGATTCATTTTTTGCAGGATGTGCGTCTTGTGCGTGCTGATCGTCTTGACGCTCAGGGACAGCTCGGCGCCGATCTCGGTCAATCCCTTGCCGACCACGAGCATGTTGAAAACCTGGTACTCGCGGTCCGACAACAGGTTGTGCGGCAACAACTCGTTGCTCGGCCGGCTGCCGCGCACCATCAGCTCGGCGACCTTGTCGCTGATATAGACCCCGCCCTTGGCCACGCGCCGGATCGCCGCCACCAGCAAATCGCCGTCACTCTCCTTGGTCACATAGCCCGAGGCGCCGGCTTTCAGCGCCCGCACCGCGTATTGCTCTTCGTGGTGCATGCTGAGCACGAGGATCGGCAGCTCGGGCTTCTCGTCCTTGAGCATGTGGATCAATTCGAGGCCGCTGCGGCCGGGCATCGAGATGTCGAGGACCAGCACATCCCAATTACTCTCGCGCACCTGCTGCATCAGTTCGAGGCCGTTGGCGGCTTCGCCGGCGACGACGAGGTCTTCGGTATCGGCGAGAATCTGCTTCAGCCCGTCGCGAATGATCGCGTGGTCGTCGGCCAGCAGCACTTTCAGTTTTTCTGTCATCACACCGTTTCCGCCGGAATGAACACTTCGATCACGGTGCCCGTGCCCGGCGCCGTATTGATTGAGAATTTCCCGCCGAGTATCTGGGCCCGCTCGCGCATGCCAACGAGCCCCATGTGCCCCAGCCTTCCCGCATCGTGCACGAAACCGATGCCGTTGTCTGTGACGGTCAGCGCCCAGCCGCCGTCGCGATAATCGAGCCGCACCTCGACGAAGGTCGCCCGGGAATGGCGGGCGACGTTGGTCAACGATTCCTGCAGGACGCGAAACAGCGCGGTGGCGACCGCATCGCCGCGTTCAGGATCCCGGTCGGGCAGAACGAGTTCGACCGGCAGGCCGGTGCGTGCGGAAAATTGATCGACATACCAGGCCGCCGCCGCGGCGAAACCGAGGTCGTCGAGCACCAGCGGCCGCAGCTCCGAGGAAATCCGCCGCACCGAGGCGATGGTCTGGTCGATCTGCCCCTTGATCGAAACCACCTTGTCGAGCAGCGGGCGCTGCTCGGAATGCAGGCGGCCGCCGAGCCACGACACTTCCATGCGAATGCCGGTGAGCAATTGACCCAGCTCATCGTGCAACTCGCGGGCAATGCGCGCCCGCGCTTCTTCGCGGACTTTTTGCAGGGCAGCCGAGAGTTCCTTCAGTTGCCGGTTGGTTTCGAGCAGGTCAAGCTCGATGCGGCGACTTTCGCTCAGATCGCGAAACACCAGGGTGAGCAGCGCATCGCCGTGAAAAGTGCTCGTCGACAAGGTCAGCTCGACCGGAAATTCGCCGTTCTCGCCGAGCACCTCGATGAGTGCGCGCGGCGCCTGGCCGGCAGAAGGCTGGCCGCCCTCTTCGAGACAGTGTTGAAAGATCGCCGCCTGTGCCGGCGGAAGACGATGCGCCAACAGCCGCTCTATTTCCTGGCCCATGGCCTGTGGCGCGGCGAGGCCGAACATCCGTTCGGCGGCGCCGTTGAACAGTACGATGCATCGCGCGGCGTCGACCGTGACAATGGCATCCTGCACCGAATGCACGGTATGCCGCAAGCGTTCGTCGCTTTCCTTCAGCGCCGACTCGAGGGCGCTGCCGCGCAACAGGTTTTTCGCGATCACCCAGGTCGTCGCCAGCACGAAGAGCAGCACCACGCCGAGGCCGGCGACCAGCGGCCGCATGACGTTGCGCCAGGGCGTCAGCGCATCTTCCTCGTCGATCGCCGCGCTCACCATCAGCGGGTAGTTGGCGATCCGCCGGTAAGCCACGAAGCGCCGCCCGTCGCCGAGGTTCTCGCTGGCCTCGAGCGCATCGCCCACGGGAATGCCCTGCAGCTGCGCCAGGAGCGCGGCATCGGCGAGCGTCCCGCCGACCATCGTGTCGTCGTGAGGATGCCCGGCGAGCAATACGCCCTCGCCGTTGAGCAAGCGGATCTGGCGGACGAAATCGAGGCCGATGCTGTCGTAGAGCGACTCGAAATACTCGATGCTGATCGCCGCCGCCAGCACGCCGCGGAACTTCCCCGCCGCATCGACCAGGCGCATGCTGACGTAATAAGTCCAATGGCCATCGACCTGCGCCCGTTCCGGGCGGCTGATGTAGATTTCGTCGCCACCGCCGGCGCTGAAGTGGCTGAAGAATTCGCGATCGCGCATCGACAGCCGTTCGATGAAATCGGGGCGCGAGGAGTTGACCCCGAAGCCCTGCCGGTCCGCCACGAAGACCGACTTGACTTGCGGCAGCCCGGCGCTGCGCGCCTGCAACAGCAGGTGGATGAGCTGGCTGTCGAGGTCAAGGCCGAGGCCGCGTTCATCGGTGATGCGCTCGCGCACGCCGCGCATCATCAAGGCGACGCCTTCGAAAGTGCGCGTCGTCTGCTCGGCGAGGATGCGCGTCAGGCTGACGATTTCGCGCTGGGCATGGGCCAGCTCTTTCCGGCGCAGGTCGAGCAGCAGCGCGGTCGCCGCCAGCACCGTCGCCAGGATCATCACCAGCGACAGCAGGAGCACCGCCCGCACCGATGGAATCTGCCGCTGCAGGCCGGCGAGGCCTATCGATCGTAATGCCAAACGCCCCCCGATCCACGCTGGCCGGCGGACAGCCGATTGGCATCCGATCCCGGCCACAATGACTTTATCCTTATTTTATTTGACTCCCGGCTAGCCGCCGCTAAACTCGCCACTGCACAATACTATACCGCTCTCCTTGGGAAATTCCTGCATGCTTGAAGCCACCGATCTCGAATGCGTGCGCGGCGACTGCCGCCTGTTCGCCGGCGTCGGATTCCGGCTGGGCGGCGGCGAGATGCTGTTCCTGCAGGGCCGCAACGGCTCGGGCAAGACCAGCCTGCTGCGCATGCTCTGCGGGCTGGCGCCGGCGGCCGCGGGCGCGATCCGCTGGCGCGGCGAGCTGATCGGCAAGCTCGGCGAAGACTATCGCCGCGAGCTGTGCTATCTCGGGCACCTGAACGCCATCAAGGAAGAGCTGACGCCGCTCGAGAACCTGCTCGCCTCGTCCCGGCTCGCCGACGAGTCGCTCGCCGACGATGCGGCGCTCGACGCGCTCGAACGTTTCGGACTCGCCGGCCGCGAGCACCTGCCGTGCCGTTACCTGTCGCAAGGCCAGAAGCGGCGCGTCGCGCTCGCGCGCCTGGTGCACGAACGGCGCGCCTTGTGGGTGCTCGACGAACCTTACGTGGCGCTCGACCCGGCGGCAATCGAACTCGTCGCCAAGCTGATCGGCGCACATTTGCAGCGCGGCGGCCTGATCGCCCTGACCACCCATCAGCCGGTCGCCGTCGATGCCGCCGTCGTGCGCGAGCTGCGGCTCGAAGCGGCGGCCGAGTGGCGGGCGGGCTAGCGCCATGCTGAAACTGATTTTCGCCATCGTCGGCCGTGACCTGCGCCTGGCCATGCGCCGCCGTTCCGACCTCGTTTCGGCGCTGTTCTTCTTCATCATCGTCGTCAGCCTGTTTCCGCTCGGCGTCGGCCCGGAACCCGAACTCCTGCGCAAGCTCGCGCCGGGCGTGCTGTGGGTCGCCGCGCTGCTGGCGACCATGCTCTCGCTGCCGCGCCTGTTCGCCGACGACCACCGTGACGGCACGCTCGAACAGCTGGCGCTGGCGCCGCAACCGCTGGGCCTGATCGTCATCGGCAAGGTGCTCGCGCACTGGCTCATCTCCGGCCTGCCGCTCTCGCTGCTGGCGCCGCTGCTGGGGCTGCAGTTCGATCTGCCAACCGAGGCGCTGACCATGCTGAGCTTGTCGCTGCTGATCGGCACGCCGGCGCTCTCCGGGATAGGTGCCATCGGCGCCGCGCTGACCCTCGGCGTGCGCGGCGGCGGTGTGCTACTCTCGCTGCTCGTGCTGCCGCTGTATGTTCCGGTTTTGATCTTCGGCGCCGGGGCGGTGGACGCGACGCTGACCGGGCTCGGCGCGCAGGCCCACCTTTCGCTGCTCGCTGCGCTGACGCTGGCCGGCGTATTCTTTGCGCCGTGGCCGACGGCGGCGGCATTGCGGATTGCTCTGGAGTGAATTTTATTAAGGCGCTAACCACAACGGGCACAACGAACACAACGAAAAGATAACTTGTATTATTTCGCCTTGCCTCAGCGTGGACAGTCATGAAAATTTCCATTTTTAAGTTTTATCGTTGTGACCGTTGTGTCGTTGTGGTTAATGAAACGGCGGGCGACAAGCGATGAGCGCGTCGCCGATCAACTGGTACAGATACGCCAGCCCGCAGGCTTTCTACCCGCTTGCCGGGCGGATGATCCCGTGGTTCTGGGCGCTGGCGGCGCTGTTCGGCCTTGCCGGCCTCTACATCGGTTTTCTCGTCGCGCCGACCGACGCGCAACAGGGCGAGGGTTATCGCATCATCTTCCTGCACGTGCCGGCGTCATGGATGTCGATGTTCATCTACCTGGTGATGGCTTTCTGGGCCGGGCTCGGACTGGCTTTCAACTTCCGCCTGTCGGCGATGATGGCCACCGCGCTGGCGCCGACCGGCGCGCTCTTCGCCTTCCTCTCGCTGTGGACCGGCGCGCTGTGGGGCAAGCCGATGTGGGGCGCCTGGTGGGTGTGGGACGCGCGCCTGACCTCGGAGCTGATCCTGCTCTTCCTTTACGTCGGCTTCATCGCGCTGCAGTCGGCGATCGACGATCCGCGGCGTGCCGACAAGGCCGGCGCGATCCTGGCGCTGGTCGGCGTGGTCAACGTCCCGATCATCTATTTCTCGGTCAAATGGTGGAACACCCTGCATCAGGGTTCGTCGGTCAGCCTGACCAAGTCGCCGGCCATGGCCACCACGATGCTGTGGGGCATGCTGCTGTGCGCGCTGGCCTGCTGGATGTACGCGATCGCCGTGGCGCTGATGCGC
>CAIXAY010000414.1 GCA_903917505.1 uncultured beta proteobacterium
CGAGAATCCACCTGACCATCGCCGCGCCATACAGTACGGCGACTACCGAGCATGCGAGTGCGAAAACGAGACCTGCCGACATGGGCACCCCCTTAGGTCAAGGCGGCAAAAGCCGCCTGCTTAATCTGATCGACACCGCCGACCCCGGCAATCTTACGGCATTTGGGCGCAGCGGGATCACCCGTGGCGAACCACTTGCGATAATAGTCGAGCAGCGGCAGCGTCTGCGAATGATAAATTGCCAGCCGCTTGCGGACTGTTTCTTCCTTGTCGTCGTCGCGCTGGATCAGGGGCTCGCCGGTCACATCGTCACGGCCTTCGACTTTCGGCGGATTGAACCGGATGTGATAGGTGCGGCCGGAAGCCGGATGCACGCGGCGGCCGCTCATGCGCTCGATTACATCCGAGTCGGCGACCGCGATCTCGAGAACGAAATCGATCTTCACCGCGCTGCGCATCGCCTCGGCCTGGGGGATCGTGCGCGGGAAGCCGTCGAACAGGTAGCCGGCTTTGCAATCGTCGCGCTGCAGCCTGTCCTTGACCAGGCCGATGATAATGTCATCGGAAATCAGGCCGCCGGCATCCATTACCTTCTTGGCCGCGAGCCCGACCGGCGTTCCGGCTTTGACGGCGGCGCGCAGCATGTCGCCCGTCGATATCTGTGGAATGCCATACTTTTCGCAGATGAAATTCGCTTGCGTGCCTTTGCCGGCACCAGGCGCCCCCAGCAGTATGAGTCTCATTATTTTTGCCCCTGACGATAATCGAACGATGCATCGAAAAAAGCGGCTGCGAAAAGCGGCTGCCCGGCACCCCGCCGCGGGCAAAACGCTCTTTTATGAAATCTGAAAGTACCTGCAATTGGCCGAACGGTCAAACCTTTTCGGCATTGGCAAACCATTCTTTCATGCGCGCGGCATCCTCCGGCGTATCGACCCCGGGCATCGGCAAATGCTCGGAGATCACCACGCTGATGCGGAAACCGTGCCACAGGGCGCGCAACTGCTCGAGCGCCTCGAAGGCCTCGAGCGGCGACGGCGTCAGCCGGGCATAGGCGCGCAGGAAGCTGGCGCGGTAGGCATAGAGCCCGATGTGCCGGTAAGCGGGAATTGCCGTGGGCAGGGTATCCTTGCCGGCGCGCGCGAAATGGTCGCGCGCATAGGGTATCGGCGCGCGCGAAAAATACAGCGCGTCGCCATCGGCCTTGCACACGACCTTGACGATATTCGGATTGAAGAAATCGGCCGCATTGTCGATGGCATGCGCGACGGTGGCGATATCGGCGCCGCTTTGCGCGAGTTGCGCTGCCGTCTGGGCGACCAGTTGCGGATCGATCAGCGGTTCGTCGCCCTGCACGTTGACGACGATCGTGTCGTCGCTCCAGTCCAGTTTCTCGACGACTTCGGCCAGGCGATCGGTGCCGGTCGGGTGATCGGCGCGCGTCAGCAGGACCGACAGGCCGTGCCGCTCGGCCGCCGCGCAGACGTCAGCATGGTCAGTCGCCACCCACACTTCCTGTGCGCCCGAAAGCACGGCGCGCTCGGCCACGCGCGCGACCATCGGCTTGCCGCCGAGATCGAGCAGCGGCTTGGCCGGCAGGCGCGTGGACGCATAGCGGGCGGGAACGATGACCTTGAACACGACCTTTGGCTCGACGCTCGCGGCAGGCATTCAGATTTCCTCCGCATCGAGCGGACGCGCTTCGTCTTCGAGCATGATCGGGATGTCGTCGCGTATTGGGTAAGCGAGTTTGCATGGCTTGCACACCAGTTCCGCCTCAGCCTTGCGGTAGTCGAGATTGGCCTTGCAGACCGGACAGACGAGGATATCAAGCAGGCGCGCGTCCATTGATTTTCTCCAGAATGAGCTCGAGCAGGGTGTGGCCATCGGCGGTCGCGTCAACTTGCGCGTCAACCGGCAACACCCAAGTTTCGCCGAGCGTCAATGCGGCGCATTTTACCGCATCCTTCTCGGTTATCAGCAAGACGCCGTCACGCGCGAAGGCAAGATCCGCAGCGCTGAACAGGTGATGATCGGGAAAAGGATGCGCTTCGAAGCGCAGTTCCAGCGCCTCGAGTTGCGCAAAGAAGCGTGCAGGATCGCCGATGCCGGCCAGCGCGTGCAGGCGTTTGCCGCGCAATTCGTCGGCCGTGCAGAAACGCTTTGCATCGTTCAGGGCGACGAAGCGCCGGCCGGTCAGGCGCATCGTGTATTGCGGCAGGCCGCGCGCCGCGCCGTTCGATGCCAATGTCACAGACGCCGGCAGTTGCGGCACGGCGTTCCACACCAGCGCCGTCACCGCCGACAGGCGTCGCAGCGGCTCACGCAGGGGACCGGCTGGCAGGAGTTGCGCGTTGCCGGCGCCGCGCTGGTCGAACACGGCAATTTCGACCGTGCGCCGCAAGCGGTAGTGCTGCAGGCCGTCATCGGAAACAATGACATTGCATTCGGGATGCGCCGACAGCAGGGCCCGCCCGGCGGCGACGCGATCGCGCCCGACGAAGACCGGCACGCCGCTGCGCCGCGCCAGCAGCAGCGGCTCGTCGCCGACGACGGCAGCTGCGCCATTCGACACCACCGCGCGCACGCCTTCGGCGCTGCCACCATAGCCGCGACTGATGATTCCCGGCCGCCAGCCCAGCCCGCGCAAGCCCTCGACCAGCCACAGCACGAGCGGCGTCTTGCCGCTGCCGCCGACCGTCAGATTGCCGATCACGATGACCGGAACCGGCAGGGCATGCGCCGGCAGCATGCCGCTGCGATACAGGCTGCGGCGCGCCCAGACGACCAGGCGAAACAGCCAGGAGAGCGGCAGCAGCGGGGCCAGCGCGAGCGCGAAACGGGGGCGGTACCACAAGCCGGGCAGACGGCGCGCGGCGATACCGGAAGATCGCATCAGCGGCCTCGCCGGGCGCCCTCAGCGGGGCGATTGCGTGGCGAAGGAAATATGCGGATAGCCGGCCATCTGCGCCGCCTGCATGATGTCGACAACGCTTTGATGCGTGGTCTTGGCGTCGGCGCTGATGACGATGATCGGCTCCTTCTTGTCGCCGGCGGCGCGGCGCAACGCGTCGCTTATTGCCTTCACGTCGGTGGCCAGCAATGGCGACTTGTTGACCAGCACCTGGCCGCTCGCGGTCACCGCCACGTTGACTTCATTGGGCTGCTCGGGCTGCTGCGTCGCATCGGCCGTCGGCAAGTTGATTTCCAGGCCGGAAAATTTGGCATAGGTGGTGGTGAGCATCAGAAAAATGATGATCACCAGCAACACGTCGATCATCGGGATCAGGTTGATCTCGGGCTCGTCGTAGCCGCGGCCGCGTTGAAAATTCATCGCCGCGCCCTCAAACCTTGCGCTCGCCGTGCACCACTTCGATCAGGCGCACCGCCTGCTGCTGCATCTCGATCACGAAATCATTGACGAGCGCGCGGAAGTGCCGCCAGAAAATCATCCCCGGAATGGCGATGATCAGGCCAAAGCCGGTGTTGTAAAGCGCCACCGAAATGCCGTGCGCCAACTGCATCGGATTGCTTCCGGTCGGCGACTGCGAACCGAAAATTTCAATCATGCCGACCACCGTGCCGAACAGTCCCATCAAGGGGCTGATCGAGGCGATGGTTCCGAGCGTCGTGAGATAACGCTCGAGTTCATGCGCGACCAGGCTGCCAGCCTCCTCGACCGATTCCCTGACGATTTCGCGCGAACTGCCGACATTGCGCAGTCCGGCGGCGAGTACGCGGCCGAGCGGCGATTGCGCTTCGAGGCCGGCGAGCATGGCTTCGCTCACGCCTTGCTGGCGGTACTCGGCAAGCACGCGTTGCAATAAACCGGCGGGGAGCACTTTGGAACGGCGCAGCGCTGCCAGGCGCTCGATGATCAGCGCGACGGCGATGATCGACGCGAACAGCAGAGGCCAAATGGGCCAGCCGGCAGCCATGATGATTGAAAACACGCTTTCTCCCCAAGGAATTCTGTAGGTACGGACTTTAGCCTGAGCGGAAGCCAGCGGCAAGCCCTAGCCGGAAGTAATAGGCAAAAATCTTATCCACAAAATCTGTGGATAACGCTGTGGATTGGCAGCAATCTTGCGAGCTAAGTCCCCCCTGCAAAAGGGTTTTACTTACTTTGCGGTAAAAATGGGCGAGACAACAACTCTTTAATAATCAATGTGTTGACAATTACCTCTAGGCAGCACGGCGCATCCGGCCAAAACCTCGGCGCAAACGGCCCCAGGGTGTGCATGAATCGATACGGATGTAGAATTGGCGCATGTTGGAAACCCCCTCCTCCGGCGCAAGCCTTGCACCGCCGGCATCTGTCATCACCGTCGCGATGCTCAACCGGCTCGCACGCGAACATCTCGAATCCGCCTTCCCGCTCTGCTGGGTCGCCGGCGAAATATCCAATCTGACTTACGCGGCGTCGGGCCATGTTTATTTTTCCTTGAAAGATGCGGCGGCGCAGGTGCGCTGCGTGATGTTCCGCTCGCGCGCGCAATTGCTCGGCTGGCGGCTGGAAAACGGGCAGCACATCGAAGCCCGTGTGCTGGTCACGCTTTACGAGGCGCGCGGCGACTTCCAGCTCAACGTCGAAGCGGCACGCCAGGGTGGGCTCGGCAATCTCTACGAACGCTTTCTGCGGCTCAAGGAGAAGCTCGACGGCGAAGGGCTTTTCGCGGAGGAAGGGAAGCGGCCGCTGCCCGCCTTTCCGCGTTGCATCGGCGTCGTCACTTCGCCGCAGGCAGCGGCACTGCGCGATGTGCTGACGACGCTCCGGCGGCGTGCGCCGCAGAGCGCAATCGTGCTTTATCCGACACCAGTCCAGGGCGAAGGCGCGGCGGCGCAAATCACCGCCGCGATTCGCTGCGCGAGCCAGCGCCGGGAATGCGATGTGCTGATCGTCTGCCGCGGCGGCGGCAGCCTGGAAGACCTGTGGGCCTTCAATGACGAAGAACTGGCGCGCGCGATCCGCGCCTGCGCCATCCCGATCGTGACCGGCATCGGACACGAAACCGATTTCACCATCGCCGATTTCGCCGCCGACCGGCGCGCGCCGACGCCGACGGCGGCGGCCGAACTCGCGGCGCCGGAACGCTCGGCGCTCCTTGCGCGGCTGCGCGACTACCGGCTTGCCTTGCGCCGGCAGATGCAGCGAAGTCTAGATCAGCGCCTGCAGCAGCTCGACTGGCTGACGCAGCGTTTGCTGCACCCGGCACAGGAGTTCGCCCGGCGACGCGAGCATCTGGCCAACCTGCAGCGCCGTCTCGACAGCAGCCTGACGCAAGCCAGCGCGCGCGGCCGCAATGCCCTGGGCGGCCTGACGCGCCGCCTGCTGCTGGCGCGCCCGGACACGGCGCGCTACGCGCGTCGGCTCGAGGCGCTGGCGCCGGTGTTGCGCGGCAAATGGCAAGCGACGATGAGCAGCAAGACCGGCGACCTCGCGCGCCTCGCCGCCAGTCTCGCCCATCTCAATCCCGACGCCGTGCTGGCGCGCGGCTATAGCATCGTCACCAATGAAGCCGGTATCATCGTGCGTAATGCCGGATCACTGGAACCAAACGATACGATCGCTGTCTCCTTTCACCGTGGTCGAGCACTTGCGACCGTTGCCTCGGTGCATGAGGAAGCGGTCACGCCTTAAAGTGCAGCAGCCTGACCCGTTGAAAACAACATCCCGCCCATAACAACTCAAGGAGAAATCATGGAACATCAACTGCCGCAACTGCCGTTCGCCCTCGACGCCCTGGCGCCCCACATGTCGAAGGAAACCCTGGAATACCACTATGGCAAGCATCATCAGGCCTATGTGACCAATCTCAACAACCTGATCAAGGGCACCGAATACGAGAGCCTGGCGCTCGAAGCGATCGTCAAGAAAGCGCCGGCCGGCGGCATTTACAACAACTCCGCCCAGGTGTGGAACCACACTTTCTTCTGGAACTGCCTCAAGCCCCAGGGCGGCGGCGCAGCAGGCGGCGCGCTTGGCGCGGCGATCGACAAGAAGTGGGGATCCTTCGACGATTTCAAAAAAGCGTTTCAAACCTCGGCCGTCGGCAACTTCGGTTCCGGCTGGACCTGGCTCGTCAAGAAAGCCGACGGCTCGGTCGACATCGTCAACATGGGCGCCGCAGGCACCCCGTTGACCACCGCCGACAAGGCGCTGCTGTGCATCGACGTCTGGGAACACGCGTACTACATCGATTACCGCAACATGCGCCCGAAGTTCGTCGAGACCTTCCTCGCCAGCCTCGCCAACTGGAGTTTCGCCGAGAAGAATTTCGCCGCCTGAAACGCCATTCCTTCAGCTTGAATTCGCCTCCCGGCGAACAGGCGATCGCCCGATAAGCGGGCCGGATTGAAGGATTGAATCGCCGTTCTCTGGAACGGCGTCGGGGAAGGGAGCCGCAAGGCTCCCTTTTCTTTCGCCCGAAAGAACATGACCGGCCGCAGCCCCGTCGGTCAGGCTGAAGTTCCGCCCACGATTCCTGGTAGCCGTCGCATCAGAACCCCTTGCAAGTAAAAGGTGGCTTCTGTATGCTTCTTTTGTTGTCATGCATCGCGCAATTTTCGGCAGGGGTCGTTCAAGAGCTCTGTGCCGACAGGTTCGATGTCTTATCTGAATGGGGGGTCATTCGGTAGGGATGGATACTTTTCGCCGCCGCTTTCTCGGCGTGGGCAGGTCGGCCACGACGCGCTTCTATCCGCCGTGGAGCCTTCCAGAACCCTTGTTCGCCGAACGCTGCACGCGTTGCGACGATTGCGTCAGAGCCTGCCCCACGGGCCTGTTGCTGCGCGGTGACGGCGGCTTTCCGGTGGCTTCGTTCGCGGATGCGGCCTGCACTTTCTGCGGCGATTGCGCAAGTGCGTGCGCCACCGGCGCGATCGCCCGGACGGAAGATCGGGCGCCCTGGAATTTCGGCATCGCCATCGCGGCGAGCTGCCTGCCCTTGCGGGGCGTCGAATGCCGCGTCTGCGGCGAAGCCTGCGACACGGGCGCGATCCGCTTCCGGCCGCGCCGTGGCGGCGTCGCTTTGCCTGAAGTCGATAACACGGCATGCAGCGCTTGCGGCGCGTGCATCGCTCCTTGTCCGGCGCAGGCGATCGCGCGGATCGAAAAGTCCGCAGCAATTCCGGTTTCTCTCGTCCCCGCCCCGCCTCCGGAGAGCGCGGGGCACTTCGGCAGTCGCGCCGGCGACGCCACGATAACGGAGGTTTCATGAGTCTGGCCAGTCTGGTACTGCGTATCCGTCCCGAAACTCGCGTCGCCGCCGAGGCGGCACTGACCGCCATGGCCGGCGTCGAGTGCCACCATATGTCGGCCGATGGCAAGCTCATCGTCACCGTCGAGGACGCGCCCGGCGCGGCGATGTCCGACACGCTGATGGCCATCCACCGGATTCCCGAGATCCTGGCCACGACGCTGGCCTACGAACACAGCGAGAACTATCTTCCGAATCAACCGGCAGTCAAAAACACCCCTTCCGAGGAGGCTCAATCGTGACCATCAATCGACGCGACTTCATCAAGACCCAGGCCATTGCCGCTGCGGCGGCGAGCGCCGGAATTTCGCTGCCGGCGCTCGCCGCGCCGGCCGGCCCGACCGACGTGCGGGTGCGCTGGGACAAGGCGGCGTGCCGCTTCTGCGGTACCGGTTGCTCGGTGCTGGTCGGGGTGCAGGACGGCCGCGTCGTGGCCACGCAAGGCGATCCCGATTCGCCGGTCAACCGCGGCCTCAACTGCATCAAGGGTTATTTCCTGTCGAAGATCATGTACGGCGAAGACCGCCTGACGCGTCCGATGTTGCGCATGAAGGATGGCAAGTACGACAAGGAAGGCGAGTTCACGCCGATCACCTGGAACCAGGCCTTCGACATCATGGCCGAGAAATGGAAGGCCGCATTGAAATCCGACGGGCCGGCCGGCGTCGCCATGTTCGGTTCCGGCCAGTGGACGATCTGGGAAGGCTATGCCGCCGCGAAGCTGTACAAGGCCGGATTCCGTTCCAATAACCTCGACCCGAACGCCCGCCATTGCATGGCCTCGGCGGTCACCGGCTTCATGCGCACCTTCGGCATCGACGAGCCGATGGGCTGCTACGACGACATCGAGCAGTCCGACGCTTTCGTCCTGTGGGGCTCGAACATGGCCGAGATGCATCCGATCCTGTGGACGCGCATCACCGACCGCCGCCTGACCAAGACCGATGTGCAGGTGCACGTCCTTTCCACTTTCGAACAGCGCAGCTTCGAGCTCGCCGACAACGGCATGATCTTCGTGCCGCAGACCGATCTCGCGATCCTCAACTACATTTGCAACTACATCATCCAGACCGGCAAGGTCAATCAGGAGTTCGTCAAGCGCAACGTGAATTTCCGCATCGGCGAGACCGACATCGGTTTCGGCCTGCGCCCGGTGCACGCGCTCGAGAAGGACGCCAAGTTCAACGGCTACCCCGATGCCGACGGCAAGCCCAAGAACAACCCCAACGATTCGCGCCCGAGCACGTTCGAGGAATTCAAGAAGTTCGTTTCCGAATACACGGTCGAAAAAGTTTCCAAGCTCTCCGGTGTTTCTCCGGAAAAACTCAAGAAGCTCGCCGAGCTGTACGCCGACCCGAACAAGAAAGTGGTCAGCTTCTGGACCATGGGCTTCAACCAGCACACCCGCGGTACCTGGGTGAACAACATGATCTACAACGTGCATTTGCTGGTCGGCAAGATTTCCGAACCCGGCAACGGCCCGTTCTCGCTGACCGGCCAGCCGTCGGCCTGCGGCACCGCGCGCGAGGTCGGCACCTTCGCGCACCGCCTGCCGGCCGACATGGTGGTGACCAACCCCGAGCATCGCAAGCATGCCGAGGAAATCTGGCAGCTGCCTGAAGGCACGATCAACGACAAGATCGGCCTGCACGCCGTGGCGCAGAGCCGCGCATTGAAAGACGGCAAGCTCAAGTGTTACTGGACGAGCACCACCAACAACATGCAGGCCGGGCCGAACATCAACGGCGAAATCTGGCCGGGTTGGCGCAATCCGGCGGCTTTCGTGGTGGTCTCCGACGTCTACCCGACGGTCTCGGCGCTCGCCGCCGACCTGATCCTGCCCTGCGCGATGTGGACCGAGAAGGAAGGCGCGTTCGGCAACGCCGAGCGGCGCACGCAGTTCTGGCGCCAGCAGGTCAAGGCGCCGGGCGAGTCGAAGTCCGACTTGTGGCAGTACATCGAGTTCTCCAAGCGCTTCAAGGTCGAGGAGGTGTGGCCGGCCGAACTGATCGCCAAGAAACCCGAGTACAAGGGCAAGACCCTGTACGACGTGCTCTATGCCAACAAGGTGGTGAACAAATTCCCGAAGAGCGAGCTCGTCAAGACCAACGAACACGCGATCAAGAACTATACCAACGACGAGTCCGAGGCGTTCGGCTTCTACGTGCAGAAAGGCCTGTTCGAGGAGTATGCCCAGTTCGGCCGCGGCCACGGCCACGACCTCGCGCCCTTCGACATGTACCACAAGGCGCGCGGGCTGCGCTGGCCGGTGGTCGACGGCAAGGAGACGCTGTGGCGCTTCCGCGAGGGCTACGATCCCTACGTGAAGACCGGCGAAGGCGTCAAGTTCTACGGGCAGAAGGACAACAAGGCGGTGATCTTCGCGCTGCCCTACCAGGATCCACCGGAGATGCCGGACAAGGAGTATGACATGTGGCTGTGCACCGGCCGCGTACTCGAACACTGGCACACCGGCTCGATGACCCGGCGCGTGCCCGAGCTGCACAAGGCGGTGCCCGAATCGCAAGTCTTCATGCATCCGGACGACGCCAAGAAGCGCGGGCTGCAGCGCGGCATGGCGGTCAAGGTCACGTCGCGGCGCGGCGAGATGATCGCGCGGCTCGAAACCAAGGGGCGCAACAAGCCGCCGGTCGGGCTGATCTTCGTGCCTTTCTTCGATGAGTCGAAGCTGGTCAACAAGCTGACGCTCGATGCGACCTGTCCGATTTCGAAGGAGACCGATTTCAAGAAATGCGCGGTGAAGGTGGTGCGCGCGTGAGCGTGATCAGCATCGGCATTCCGGCGAAAGCCGGAATCCAGGCGCTTGAGGTCAGCCACTGGGTCCCGGCTTTCGCCGGGACGACGCTGCAGGTTTAGAGACTCATTGAGCAAGCAACGTGAGCCAGGCCAGGAATAACGCAGAGAGAACCGGCGCCGCCGCAACGCCGGCGTCTGTGGCTCGGCGAAAATTCGTCAATGGCATTGCCGCGGCCGCGGGCAGCGGCTGCCTGATGGCGCTCGGTGCCGGGCTCTATTCGCGCAGCGCTTCGGCCTTGCCGGCGCAGGCCCTGCGTCCGCCCGGCGCGCTCGCCGAAGCGGATTTTCTCGCCACCTGCGTGCGTTGCGGCCTGTGCGTGCGCGATTGCCCGTACGACGCGCTCAAGCTGTCCGACCTCGGCGATCCGGTGCCGACCGGCACGCCGTACTTCCATGCGCGCGAAATTCCCTGCGAGATGTGCGAGGACATCCCCTGCGTGAAAGCCTGTCCGAGCGGCGCGCTCGACCGCCGGCTGACCGACATCAATGACGCTCGCATGGGTCTCGCGGCGCTCGTCGATCACGAGACCTGTTTGAATTTTCTCGGCCTGCGCTGCGACGTCTGTTACCGGGTCTGTCCGGCGATCGACAGGGCGATCACGCTCGAGACCCAGCACAATCCGCGTTCCGACCGCCATGCGATGCTGCTGCCGACGGTGCACGCCGAAGCCTGCACCGGTTGCGGCAAGTGCGAGAAATCCTGCGTGCTGCCGGTCGCGGCGATCAAGGTTCTGCCGCGCCAGTTGGCGCAGGGCGCGCTGCCCTCGCACTACCGCAAAGGCTGGGAAGAAAAATCGCGGCACGGCGGTTCGCTGATCGGCGAGCAGGTCGAATTGCCGGCGCGCGGCTTCGAAGGCACGACGGCCGGCCGCACGGCGAGCGAGAGCACCGCAGCGCCCGCATCCGCCGCGCCGCTGCCGCCTGTCGACGGCCCGGCGGCTGCGATTCCCGCCAAGCCGGCGGCAGGTCTCAACTCGCGCTGGAGGCCGTGATCGTGTCGGCCAAAGCCATCCCGATCCAGGCCAGCCAGTCCGCGCCGGCGCGCAGCCTGTGGCAACGCCAACGCTGGCTGATCCTGCGCCGGGCCAGCCAGTTGCTGATCCTGCTGGCCTTCGCGTGCGGGCCGTGGTTCGGTGTCTGGATCGCCAAGGGCAATCTGTCGTCGTCGCTGATTCTTGGCACGCTGCCGCTCACCGACCCGCTGCTCGAACTGCAGACCCTGCTCACCGGTCATGCGATCTACAGCACCGCATTGACCGGCGCCGCCATCGTGCTGGTTTTCTATCTCTTGATCGGCGGACGCGTGTTCTGCAGCTGGGTCTGCCCGGTCAATATGGTGACCGATGCCGCCGCCTGGTTGCGCCGCCGCATGGGAATCAAGAACGGGCGCTCACCCGACGCGATGACGCGCTACTGGCTGCTCGGCGGCATCCTGGTGGCGGCGGCCCTGACCCGGACGCTCGCCTGGGAGTGGGTCAATCCGGTGTCCCTTTTGCATCGCGGCCTGATCTTCGGCATGGCCGGCGCGCTGTGGGTGATCGCCGCAATCTTCCTCTACGATTTTCTCGTGGCCGGCCGCGGCTGGTGCGGCCACCTCTGTCCGGTCGGCGCGTTCTACAGCCTGCTCGGACGCCGCGCGCTGCTGCGCGTCTCCGCGGTGCGGCGCAGCGCCTGCAACGACTGCCTCGACTGCTACAGCGTCTGTCCCGAACCGCAAGTGATCCGCCCGGCGCTGAAATCCGCCGGGCCGGCGAGCCCCGTGATTCTTTCCGCCAACTGCACCACCTGCGCGCGCTGCATCGACGTCTGCGATCTGCAGGTTTTCAAGATGACTCATCGATTTGACCAAAGGAGCGAGTGATGAACAAGCCGACCTTCCCGTCCGTATGGGCTGCCGTATTGTCCCTGTGCCTGATGCATACCGTCCTGGCGGCAGCGGCCGAACCGGCCGTTAAATTGAAGACCTTGCGCGGCGTCGAGGTGACGGCGGCCGATCCGGAAAGCGAGGGCATCCGTTACGGCCGCGACATGCCGCCCTTGCCGCGCGACTTCGTGCAGCAGCCGCCGCTGATTCCGCACAGCATCGAAGGCTATGCGATCACCATGAACTTCAACAAGTGCCTCGATTGCCACGCCTGGAGCCGGGCCGCCGAAACCAAGGCGACCAAGATTTCGATCACGCACTTCAAGGGGCGCGACGGCGTCGAGATGACCAGCGTCTCGCCGCAGCGCTACTTCTGCAACCAGTGCCACGTGTCGCAAAGCGATGCGAGCCCGCTGGTCGGCAACACCTTCAAGCCGGGCGCCGGCATACGTTGATCCGACAGACACCTAGGGGAGCAAAACAATGGACAAGAAATGTCCCGCGATCGTGTGCAGACTGCTGGGCCGCTTCCGTCAGGCCGGCTGGGGTTTTGCGGCGCTGCTGATCATCGGCGGCGTCGTCGCCTGGGGCGGTTTCAATACCGCGATGGAAATGACCAACCAGGAAGAGTTCTGCATTTCCTGCCACGAGATGAAGGACAACGTCTATCAGGAATACCGCAACACCATCCACGCCTCGAACCGCTCGGGGGTGCGCGCCACCTGTCCGGATTGCCACGTGCCGAAGCAGTGGACCTACAAGATCATCCGCAAGATCCAGGCGTCCAACGAATTGCTGCACAAGGCGCTCGGTTCGATCGACACGCGCGACAAGTTCACCGCCAAGCGACTCGAACTCGCCACCCACGAATGGGCGCGGATGAAGAAGACCGATTCGCGCGAGTGCCGCAATTGCCACGACTTCGACAGCTTCGATTACAGCAAGCAGAACCGCCGCTCGGCGCGCATGCACCAGACCGGCCTCAACGAGGGGCAGACCTGCATCGATTGCCACAAGGGCATCGCCCACCAGTTGCCGGTGGTCGAGCAGTCGATCGGCGCCGAGAAAGGCGGCGCGGCGCCGGAGGTGTTCCATCCGGGACCGGCAGTGCCTGAAGGCGCCAAGAACTGAGGCCGACA
>CAIXAY010000415.1 GCA_903917505.1 uncultured beta proteobacterium
CGCGCGGCCCCGGCAGCGCCTATGTCGACAACATTGTGCGCTCGATGGCGATCGGCATCCTCGACAGCAGCGGCAATCCGCAGACCGGCCCGCTCAGTGGCGACGGCGGCCTGGCCGACACGCTCGCGCGCATCAAGCTCAACTGGGATTATACACTGAAAGGCCAGCTCGGCTTCAACAACCCGCAGCAGGAGACCAGCCGCTTCTCCTTGCGCACCGAGCTGTTCCGCTGCCTGCCCGATGCCCGCCGCGGCCTGCGCGTCAACACGCTTTCACTCACCGGCCTGCACTGGCGCACCGTCCTCAGCAATTGCGTCGTGGCCAACATCCTCGACCTGCCTGAGTTCAAGCGCTATTGCATCCCGTTTGATCCCGTCAGCGCGCCCGAGCCCGGCATCGTCATCGAGTTTGGCTCGACCATTCAGCAGGGCCAGAATTTCTTCGGCCACGATCTGGCGGGCGGCGACAATGCCTACGATTCGTCGCACTTTGCCACCAAGATCCGCGCCGTCGGCGTCTGGTTCAGCAATTATGACCTGTCCGGTTTGGCCAACGAGCCGCGCGTGTATCTGATCCCGGTCGGCAACGACGTCCTGCGCGCGCCCGGCGGCGACAGCACCTACTTGCGCGAATTCACCATTCTCGACCAGGCCCTGCCGGTGCCCATGCCGATCATGTCGACCGACATCGCGCGCGATGACTGGATTCCGCTCTTTGACACCTTCTCCAGCCAGTATGCCGCCATCCGCCGCTTCACCGCCCTGCGCGCCTACAATGACGCCGGCGACTATACGCCCGATGACGCCACCTACTCGACGCGCCTGATCGGCCGCTCGGTCTGGAACTCGCGCTGGCTCTTGATTATTCCCGGCAGCACCTTGCTGGCCGACAAAGATCGTGGCATCCAGAACTTTCTGGATTCCGTCACCGACATCAAAATCTTCTTCGAGACCTACTCGTATTCCGGCAACTAGCCGGCATACGACTGGTCTCGCAGCCCGGAGCTGTTATGAACACCTGCTGGCGCCCCCTCGGTCTCCTCATGCTGTGCGGCTTGTGTACCGGCGCGTTCGCGCGCCTGCCCGAGCCGAACGTCATCGTCTTCGGCCGTGCCACCGACCTGGACGGCACCACCCTGACCGACCACCATGTGATCGTCGTCGGCCGCGTCAACGGCCGCGAATGCGCGCGCGCCACGATCAATGCCGCGCTCGCGCCGGATGTCAATTATGCCCTGCGCATTCCCCTGGATGACGGCTGGGCGGAGCGCTATGCCGAGTATGCCGCGCGGCCCGGCGATGCGCTCGAACTTGCGTTTGTGTACGGCGACAGCGAGTGCTCCGTCGAGGGCGCCGCGCCGGTCATCGGCGCGTGCGCCACCCTCCAGCGCGCCGATGTCAGTGGCGTGCCGGAACCGGCCGGCCTGCTCGCCGCCGCCGCGGTCTTGATTGCCCGGCGTCGCTGGCCACGCGGAGCGCCGGCATGACATGGTGCGCCGGCATTATTATCTACGGCAGCATGGTGGCGCTGACGGCCTGCGCTTATGAAGAATTCTTTTCCTCAAATGCCAACTGGTTTGGCGGGA